>JACMIM010000324.1 GCA_014381165.1 Roseiflexaceae bacterium | reverse complement strand
AGAGCACCAAACAACGCAACAAAAGAGATAGATTTTCCATTGTTGGTTGCCGTTGTGGCGGTGTCCGCCACAACGGCAACCCGCTGCAAACATACGTCGATCTGGGCCTGGGTGTAATAGCCGCTGTCGATCAGAATCTTCTGCCAATTGGTCTTGTCAACGCTGACCGGCACCAACAGGTTCGAGGGTACGACCTTCACGCCATTGTCATACGTCTTGGTGTCGTTGACTGGCACTTCCTTGCCTTGCAGTGCCGCATCGACCATTTGCGCGGTGACTTTGGCCAGCTCGCGGGTATCCTTGAAGATGGTCGAGTACTGCTCGCCGGCGATGATCGACTTAACCGAGGGCACCTCAGCGTCCTGACCGGACACGAACGGCATCGGTTGCGCCGCAGTGCCATAGCCCACGCCCTTCAGCGAGGACAGGATGCCAATGCTGATGCCATCATAGGGCGAAAGCACCGCGTCGATACGCTCGCTGCCGTAGTAGGCGCTGAGCAAGTTATCCATGCGGGCCTGGGCGGTTGCGCCGTCCCAACGCAGCGTGGCGACCTTATCCATGCCCATCTGGCCGCTCTGCACCACCAACTTACCACTGTCGATGTAGGGCTGGAGCACCGACATCGCGCCATCGTAGAAGAAGAAGGCGTTGTTGTCGTCGGCAGAGCCACCAAACAGCTCGACATTGAACGGCCCCTTGCCGTCCTTCAGGCCAAGCCCCTGCTCAAGCGTCTGGGCCTGGAGCACGCCCACGCTGAAGTTGTCGAATGTCGCGTAGTAATCGATGCTGGGGGTATCGCGAATCAGGCGGTCGTAGGCGATCACCAAGATGCCCTTGTCCTTGGCCTGCTTGAGCACATCGGACAGCGTGGTGCCATCGATCGCGGCGACCACCAGCACATTGGCCCCCTTGGTGACCATGTTCTCGATCTGGGCGAGTTGGTTGGGGATGTCGTCCTCGGCATACTGAAGGTCGGTCTTGTAGCCAAGCTCGGTAAAGACCTTGACCATGTTGTCGCCGTCGGCGATCCAGCGCGCCGAGGACTTGGTGGGCATCGAAATGCCAACCAGTTTGTCCGCCGCTGTGCCGCCGGCAGCCGGAGCCGCCGTGCTACCAGCAGATGGGGCTGCCGTGGCTGCTGTTCCCGCCGTGGGAGCTGCACCGCAGCTGCTCAAGAACACGCCAAGCGCAAGTGTGGCGGTTCCAATGAGCGTTGTGAAGCTTCTTCGCATCGGTCTGTTCCTCCATGAGATCTGAGAAATTTGCAACTATGTGTCACCGGCGCGGCGTGCGCCGGATTGGCACCAAATATTTAGCTTGCAGCGCGGTGGTGCGAATATGATAGCTGCTATGGAATTGTTTGTCAACGGGTGACTAGGGGGATTTGGGCAGAATACTGCACTATTAATGGCGATTCGCGCAGAGAAGATGCGCAAATCGCCATCAATACGCTAGCGTGGTGGCTCGCGCTGGTCGCCAAACCCCAGCGCGCTGTCCACGATATACAGCGGGCGGCGCTTGACTTCGTCGTAGATGCGGCCAAGGTATTCGCCGATAATACCGAGGAAGATCAGCTGCACACTGCCAATAACTAGCACCGCCGCCAGGGTCGAGGCTTGGCCATAGAACGCGCCCTCGCCCGCCGCGCCCGACCAGTTGGCCAGCCGCAGGGCCACCACCACCAGCAGAAACACCAGGCTGATCGCCGCGACGAAAAAGCCGAAGTAGGTAGCTAACTGGAGCGGCAGGTAGGAAAAGGTCGTAATGCCGTCGAGCGCCAAGCGCACCATCTTGCCCAGCGAGAACTTCGTTTCGCCGGCCTTGCGCGGGTCGCGGTCGTAGCGGATGCCAGTCTGTCGAAAGCCGACCCAGACCGAGAGGCCGCGCATAAAGCGGTTGTACTCGCGCATTGAAGTTAGCGCGTCGACCACCTTGCGATCCATCAGGCGGAACTCGCCGGTATCGACCGGGATTTCAATGTTGGTGATGTTGGCGATCAGGCGGTAGAAGGTAGCGGCGGTGGCCTTTTTGAACCAGCTTTCGCCTGAGCGCTCGGCGCGCTGGGCATACACTAAGTCGTAGCCCTCGCGCCACTTCTCAATCAGGCGCGGCAGCACCTCGGGCGGATCCTGCAAATCGGTATCCATGACAATCACGGCCTGACCGCTGGTGTAATCCAGCCCGGCGGTCAGCGCAGCTTGCAGGCCAAAGTTACGCGAAAAGCTGATCAGCTTGATGCGCGGGTCGCGCTCGTGGATGCTGCGGATAATCGCCGGCGAGCGGTCGCGCGAGCCATCGTTGATCAGCACGATCTCGAATGTCTCGCCAGTCGCTTCGAGCACCTCGCCGACACGGGCGCAGAACTCGGCGATCAGCGCTTCCTCGTTGAACACTGGGCCGACAATCGAGATCACCGGGCGACCATCGGGCTGAGGCGCGTGTTGAGCAGTCATGGAGTATGGTTCGATCAGTTGCATTTCTCTGTATACTATGCACGAAATTGCGCTCCATATTGTACCACACTCGCCCTTTGACCCGATGATCGTTTGCGCCTGGAGAAGCGTTGCACCACTTTCAAGCGGCGGTGTTCTGACATGACGAACACGTGCTTCAGGGGGTTTCATGCGTTGATGGCCTGGTTTGCACATGCGCAAGCCGGGCCACTTTTTTAGAACCCTAATCGTCCCAGTACGATACTTTCCGCATTTGGTTTGTTTGTGCCCCAGGTTGGCACGCTCTTGGTTGGCATATCATTGCCCGCAACCGCTTTCGTGTCATCGACTTTGTGGAATCCACCTACCAACACGCCGCCTGAAATTGGCATTATTCCCTGAATTTCAATATTCCCACCACCAGCGCCGGTTGTTGCATCCCATGTGCCACTGAGGATTGACGAATATGCCAGCGAGGTAAGGTCGGGCGTGTAGACCCGCACAAAGTCGTTCCAGGTTGATGCACCTTGTCCTGGCTTGAGCATCTTCTGGTAGGCATTCGCGGTGGTTACCGTGCGCCGCCCAACGCCAGTGATATACACACGGCCTTGCACATCAACGTGAACGGTAGTTTCTAAACGGGTAGTATTGATTTTGGGCCAACCAGCGTTGAAGCTTGGCCAGCCGTCGAGGTTCGGCTCGGTGTACTTGGCCTGCGTGCCTGGCTCATCGTCGGCATATTCACCAACATAGGTGCTGTACAACAGCGTGCCATTACCCGCGCGTAGCTTGCCAAGCCATGCGACATGGATGTTGCCGTTATTCCCAGTCCAGCCATTCTGGAAGGCATAGCCAGGGTGATCGGGGTTGGTTGCTTTTGTGATCGATTTGGCCGGCCACAAGTTATAGGTGTTGTTGCCGTGGGCACGCGCCAGCACAACCAACGCAGCTTGCTCGGGTGGCTGCGCGTAATCAAGGGTCAGGCCATCGACGTACTGATCCGGGGTCGAGTTGGCCGCCTGCTCGGTGTAAAGCCGACTCCACCACTTCAGCAAGCCGGTTTGGTCCATTGCCACAACCGCCGGCTCAAAATCTGGGTTGCCATCCGGCAGCACCGATTGCGTGCTGTAGCCAATGTACATATGGTTGGTACGTCGGTCGATCGTGATGCCACCGATACGCTGGGTTGGCCTGCCGCTGGTGCGGTAGCCAGTGTAGCCCGGCCCGCCGGGGCAATTTGCCGCGTTCAGCGGACACGGCCCGGCAAAGTAGTAATCGTCGGGGAAGCGACCTTTTCGGCCCGTGCCACCATTGCCATCGGATTGCAACAAATTATAATCGGCTTGACTGGCGGAACGAAGGCTACCTTTGCGCCCAGCCTTCATCACTAAACCGCTATACACAAGCGGGGCAGTGGCCTTGTTGGGGTAGCTTGTGGCAGGCGTGCCATCCCATTCGGCCGTGGCGCTCCAGTGGGCCGACCAGTTCTCGACCACTTCCTGCTGGCCATCGGCATTCAGTCGGTAGATCGCGGCCCACTCGGTGTCATACGGCGTACCCATGCCATATACTACTTTGCCATCGCCGCCCACATCCCAGGGCTGGCGGATTTTGTGGTCGCCAGCCGCAGCGACATTGTAGACCCAGCGCAGGGTTGTGGGTGCAGCGCTGACGAAGTTGTTGTCGAGGCGTGCAACAAAATAGCCACTGGTGGTCGTGCCGGAGATGTAGAGATCACCAGTTGGCGTGCCTGGCGCACTTGTCGTTTTGATGAAGCGGATGTCCTCGGCGGCACCTTGCGGCAGCAGCAGCACCCGCAACACCTGCGAAAGATCGGCGCTGAGGTGCAGCAGAAAGCCAATTTTGTTGGTTCCACCAGCATTCGCAAGTGCAGTTGCGCCGGCAAGTTGTGTTTGTGGCACCGTGTTGCTCAGCCAGTCTAGGTTGTCTGCAACGCCGGCAGCCACCACGGTTTTATCAGATAACTCAAGCACAGCGTAGAGCCGTTCGTTTCCGGCATTGCCCGCATATGTCACCACTGTGCCGGCGGGATCGCCAGGCAGCGGCGTGGTAGTAGGCGTGGTAGGGGTAGCGGTTGTGGTAGGGCTTGGAACGGCAGTGCTGGCCCCGCGGCGCACCAACGGCAGGTAGGTGCTGCCATTGGCTTGTATGATTGCACTTGGGTTAGCTAGTGCCGGACTGGTTGGGCTGGTAGCGGTTGTGGTGGCCGCGTTTGCGTGTGCGGCCGCTAGCGCTGTGTGTTCGTTGCGATTGTTACCCGGTGCCAGCAAACCGCCAAGCACAAGCACGAGTGTGAGTGACAATAAAGCATGTGCGGAACATTGAGCGATACGTGGAGGTTGTGGAAGATGCATGCAAGGACTCCTTTGTATGGCAAGTTGATACCACGATGTGTCAAGCAATAGCTAAACAATGGCAGCCACACTATATCGCCTAGATACCACAAGAACAAGCTGTTTTAACAGTTTGTTCATTACACTATTGTGATACAGCAATCCTTTATGCGGCGTAAACGCGCGAAGTGCAAAGCGGGGGTTAGAGGCACGGTTCCACAAGAACCCTCGCTACTCTTGTGGGCAAATCCACTAGGATTGCTATATAGTCAGGACTTTCGCTTTAAGCGCCTTTTTCGCCTGCGGCGGGCAAGGAATTGATGTTCTCGTGTCCATTTGTTGCACTATAGTGCAACAAATGGACACGAGAAGAGCGAATGTTGATAGCAAGCGAGAGTCCTGTTAAGGAGTCTTTTTCACCTGCGGCGGGCAAGGAATTGGTTTTTTCGTGGCATGTTTTACGCTGCGGCGCAAAAACATGCCACGAAAAGAGTGAATGTTGGTAGCAGGCGAAAGTCTTGCTGATGATACTTTTCGATGTTCAGGACGTCTCGACGCTACGCGCCCCTGCGCATGCGCTGCTCGACGATGTTGGGCAGCACGCGGTGCAGGCGCAGGAGTTGCTTGGCCAGGCCAATGCGAATTTCGGGAACATCGGCGGCGAATGCGCCCCAGAACTCTGTGGCAAGTGCCTCGGCAGAAATCTTGCCCCGGCCCCGGCCTGTGGTCATGGCAGTGTCGACCAGCGGCGGGATGAGTTCGAATACCTTGACTGATGTTTCTTCGAGCTGCCAGCGCAGTGCTTTGGTGAACATATGCAGGCCCGCTTTGCTGGCACTGTAGGTCGCGGCATTCTGCTTTGGCATGACGCTGAGGCTCGACGTGACATTCACGATTGCTGCATGTGGTTTCGCCAGCAACTGTGGCAGCATGCGCTTGGTCAAGTACATCGGCCCGATAAGATTTGTTTGGATTTCTTCGGAAATCACATGCGCAGGTACACTGGCGTCGGGCAGTTCGTAGTTGTATTGCACACCGGCGTTGTTGATCAGCACACTGATCTGCGGGTATGCTTGCGCCAAGTGGTCGAGCGCGCTCAGGTCGCTCATGTCAGCTTGTTCGAACGACCACGCGGGGAATTCCGCCTGCAGCGCCGCGAACTTAGCCGCGTTTCGGCCAGTCACGATCACCCGATTGTGCGCGCGATGAAACTGCTTGGCAAGCGCCAGTCCAATTCCAGCGGTGCCGCCGGTAACGAGCACGGTATGATTTGTGGTTTGCATGAGACCCGCCTTTCATCTGTAGCATCTATTGCTTGATCAGACTTTACGCGGGATCGAACAGCAATGCATTATCCTATGTTAAAACGCGCAATCTGGCTCGGATACGGCTCAACGAAACGGGGGTAATACCGAGGTAGGAAGCGATGTGGTGTTGCTTTACGCGCCGGTCGAGGTCGGGGTATTCCGACAGGAATTGCTGGTAACGCGTTTGCGCATCGTCGAGCAGCAGCGCGCTTTCACGCTGCTCCTTTTTGATGAATAGCAACTCGGCGCGCTTTTGATTGACCCGCGCCCAGCACGGGTGCTGTGCCGAAAGCGCCTGGTAGTCACTATACTCGGCAACCAGCAGTGTTGTGTCTTCCAGGGCATCGATGAATAGCCGTGAAGGTGTGCCGAGCAACAGCGCGCTGTAGGCGCTCACAAGATCGTTTGTATCACAGAACGACTTGGTGAACTCATTGCCAGCGGTATCGAGGTAGAACAGCCGCAAAAGGCCAGAAACCACGAACAAGAGCGTGTGCGGAACATCGCCAGCGTGCAAAAGCATGGTTCCCCGCTCGACGCGCCTTGGATGAAAGATGGCGCTTGCTTTGGCAAGTTGATCAGCAGGAACATCGGCAAGCGCCGAAATCACTGCTGCAAGCTGCGGATTGATCTTGGCAATGATGGCAGGTTCCTCGAAGCTCGTGTTGAAGAAAGGTTCGCGTTGCGGGCGCAACATTCACGAAGGTACCACGACACCAAGTTTAGGAGCTTGGTGGCATGGTGCCTTGGTGGCGAAATAGTTAGCCTACATCCTTCATCTCAAGCCAGTTCGGCCCGGCCTCAACATCGACGCCAAGCGGGACGCGCAGCGCGAACGCGCCTTCCATCTCGCGTTTGACCAGCGCCGCGGCCTGGGATACCTCGTGGTCGGGGGCCTCCAGAATCAGTTCGTCGTGGACTTGCAGCAGCAGGCGGGTTTGCAGGCCCTCGCGGCGCAGCGCCTCGTCGACCCGAATCATGGCGATCTTCATGATATCGGCGGCGGTGGCCTGGATAGGCGCGTTGATCGCCTCGCGCTCGGCGGCCTGGCGGCGCGGCCCGCCAGTCTTCAGCTCGGCCATGGTGCGCCGCCGCCCGAACAGCGATTGCACATAGCCGTTCTGGCGGCCATCGGCCAGGGTCTGGTCGATATAGGCGCGAATCTTGGGGAAGCGCGCAAACAGCGCGTCGATCATGGCCTGGGCCTCGCTGCGGCTGGCCCCGATACGTGGCGCGAGGCCGAACGAGCTGATGCCATACACGACTCCGAATATGACTGTCTTCGCGACGCGGCGCTGATTCTTGTCGACTTTTTCCTGTGGAACGTTGAAAAGTTGTGAGGCCATCGTCGCGTGGATATCGCGGCCCTCGTTGAAGGTGGCGACCAGGTTTTCGTCGTTGGTGATATGGGCCAGCACACGCAGCTCGATCTGCGAGTAGTCGGCGGCGACAAACTGATGGCCGGGTTTGGCGGTGAAGCCGCGCCGGATCTCGCGGCCCTCGTCGGTACGGGTCGGGATATTTTGGAGGTTTGGGTCATTACTTGATAATCGCCCCGTCGCCGCGCCGAGTTGGCTGTAGCTGGTGTGAATGCGCCCGTCGTCCTTGTCGACCAGCTCGGGCAGCGCGTCGATATAGGTCGATTTCAGCTTGGTGAGCTGGCGATGCTGCAAAATCAGGTCGATAATCTGGTAGCCCGCCTCTTCGGGGTGGCGGTCGCGCA
Source organism: Roseiflexaceae bacterium (assembly GCA_014381165.1). Lineage (GTDB taxonomy): Bacteria > Chloroflexota > Chloroflexia > Chloroflexales > Roseiflexaceae > JACMIM01. The sequence goes on along the minus strand of JACMIM010000324.1, from coordinate 2,928 downwards.
GCAACTCCATGGCCTGGGCGGTCAGCGAGTACTGGCCGGTCTTGGTTTTCTCCAGGCCGCTGGGATCGAGGCCAAGCTTGGTAAACAGCAGCTCGGTCAGCTGTTGGCCAGAGCCGATGTTAAAGGGCATGCCGCCGTTGTAGACGTAGATTTGCTGCTCCAGCTCGCCCAGGCGCGTGCCCAGGCGCTGGCCGAGCGCGCGCATGTAGGCGACATCGATCGCAATGCCGGCCGCCTCCATGCGCACCAGCACCGGCAGCAGCGGCATTTCCAGCCGCATGAAAATATCGTTGACTTTGGGCAGTGCTTCCAGCTGCGGGCGCAGCGCCTCGACCAGCCGCAGCGTCATGTCGGCATCGGCGGCGGCGTAGGGCGTGGCGGTGGCCAGTGGCACTTGGGCAAACGTGACCTGGTGTTTGCCCTTGCCGATCAGCTCCTCGATCGCGGTCATTGGCTCGGGCAGGCGTAGCTCGTAGAAGGCCAAGTCTTTCAGGCCCTTGCGCTTGTCCAGCAGCGCCGCCGCCAGCATGGTGTCGAAGGTCAGGCCCTCGACCAGAACGCCGGCGTGGAGCAGCACTTCGATGTCGAATTTGGCATTATGGGCGTACTTGGGCTTGTGCGGGTCGCTGAGAAACGGCCTCAGCGCGTTCAAGACTCGCGTGGCGTCGAGCTGTGCATCGTCGGTGGTATGACCAAACGGGATATACACGGCGCTGCCGGGCCGGGTGGCCACTGAGACACCGACCAGTTGGCTGTCGAATGGGCGCAGGCCGTCGGTTTCGGTATCGAAGGCAAAGGCCGGTGCAGCCGCCAACTCGGTCACAAGGTCGATCAGCGCGTCCTCAGTCGTAATCGCACGGTAATTGCCCAGCGCAGTGTTTGGCTCGACTGCTGCTACGGCAATGTTCACCAGCGGCGCGGCTCGCCCAGTTCCGGCAGCACCAAGCTCGAATAGCGCTAGCTGCTGTGGCCCGCCGATTTCCTCCTGGACTGGCAGCGAATCAGGCAGACTGAACACGCTATCTTGAGCAGCTGGCACAGCGGCGGGCAGCGGGGCGGGCGTGGGCGTAGCCTCGGGCAGCTCGACGGTCTCGGCGGCTTGGCCGCTGTGGGGCAGCTTTTTGATCAGCGTCGCGCCCATCTCCATCTCTTGAAACAGCGCGATCACATGGGCGCGGTCGTAGTCGCCCAACCGGGCGTGCGGCAGGTCGAGCGTTGCTGGCGCGTCGCAGACAATCGTGGCCAGCTTTTTCGAGAACAACGCCGTTTCACGCTGGCCGTCGAGCGGCTTTTTATAGCGGTTGGGCACCTGGTCGAACTGGTCGTACAGCGCTTCGACCGTGCCGAACTGCAGCAGCAGGGCGATCGCGCCGGCCTCGCCGATGCCCTTGACGCCGGGAATGTTGTCGGAGGTATCGCCCTTGAGGCCGCGCAGATCGGCCAACTGGTCGGGCTGGAGGCCTTTGTAGCGCTCGACCACAGCCGCGTGATCGTAGAGCGTAGTATTCTTACCGCCCTTAGCGTAGGGATTGGCTAGCAGCACCTGCACATGATCATCGACCAACTGAAGCGTGTCGGTATCGCCGGTCAGGATGATCGTGGCGACATCCTGGGCGCTGGCCTGGCGGGCGATCGTGCCGATCACATCATCGGCTTCAAAGCCTTCGGCGGTGTAGATTGGGATGTTGAGGGCGCGAATAACCTGTTGAATGCGGTCGAGCTGGGGGTGGAACTCGGCTGGCGTTTCAGTGCGGCCGGCCTTGTACTCGGCGTACATATCGTCGCGAAAGGTTCGCCCGATATCGAATGAGACCGCCAGATACTCGGGGTGGCGCTCGTCGATCGCATTCAGCATGATCGAGAGAAAGCCAAACACCGCATACGTCGGCTCGCCGGTCGAGGCCCGCAGGCCAGCCTCGCGCAGGGCGTGGAAGGCGCGAAAGGCCAGCGCGTGGCCGTCGATTACCAAGATGGTTGGGCGATCGCTCATCGGTTGCTGCTTTCCATTCAAGACAGGCACACGTATCGTTTACCACAAAGATGCGAAGGCACGAAGATACGCAAAGTTTGTGGGCCAGCACGGCGTTCTGCTGCATTCAAATGCTTTGTGGGTTGCGATTGCGCATTATACCGCAGGTGCGAACAGATCAGCAACAGAGTTGCCGAAACGGGCGGGTGCTGGTATAATAGTCAACGTTGTGAGCCGCCATCGTCTAGAGGCCCAGGACGTCACCCTTTCAAGGTGAAGATCGCGGGTTCGAATCCCGCTGGCGGTACCATATGCCATTGCGTGTCTGGGTGCAGAGTTTTTTGTAAAGTGGTACAGGGTTTGTTGTAAACAGGTGCAGGGTTCTTTGTAAAGATACATACAGAGTTTCTTGTTCACTGATGTCTCTCACCAACCATACCGGGCATTGCAATGACAAACAATCAAGCGGCCATCCACGCGGTGTGGGTGGCCGCTTGATTGTACTGCAATTGGCTCTGTATTCGTAATGCCCTGTACGCTTACTTCTGTTTTTGTGCCTGGTCTGCCTATGCCTCGTCGTTTTGAGCCTCACCATTCGGGCTACCTGTCGCAGATTTCACGTCTCCCTTGAGTTTGAGAAGTACCTGATCGATTACTTTTTGTGTGATTATCCATACACTGCGGTCGTCCTGTCGGCTATATTGCCGGAGGCTTACCGCAAACAACTGCGCCATATAGTCGATCCGTGCCCAGTTACCCCGCACCTGCTCCCAAAGCTCTTCGACGATGTCGTCGGCCTTCGCTGCTGTTTGGAAGTCGTAATCAGCACGCAGGTTTTTTGGCTTGAAGAGTTGAACAATGACCTCCTCTTTGAACAGCTTGCGCGAGACTCGCCCAAGATCGATTGGGGCGAGTAGGGTATCACGAATTGCTGCAAGCTCATCGCCGCGAAGTTCGTT
>JACMIM010000323.1 GCA_014381165.1 Roseiflexaceae bacterium | reverse complement strand
GCGCACGCTCACCACGATCTCGGACACCGGGCCAGGCGAAAACAAGGCTACTTCCATACGCCAAATCCTCCAAACTAGGTCTTTAACCACCAAGACACCAAGATCAAAAGTGTGAAATCTTGGTGTCTTGGTGGTTATGTTCGAGTATCCTCCACCCCGCAAAAGCGCAGCGCCGTCAGTGCCAACGTGCGCACCACCGCGATAAGATCAGCCACTGGCACATGCTCGTCGGGTTTGTGGGCCAAGCGCACATCGCCAGGGCCAAACATCACCGTTGGCACCTGGCCGAGATTGACCAGCAGCCGCATGTCCGCGCCATAGGTCACTCCCTCCAACCGCGTCGTTGCGCCAGTTGCCGCCGTGTAGGCCTGCGTTAGCGCCCCAATAATTGGATGGTCGCTGGCAGTACTGGCGGAATCGAACTGGCCGCCACACCACTCGATCGTGGGCGGGTGCGCGCGCAGCCAGGGGTCAGATTCAGCCACCCGCTGCACCGCTGCTGTGAACTCATCGCGCGCGCTTGCCGCATCCTCGCCAACCGCGATGCCGTAACGGCCTTCAGCCACCAGTGTTTCTGGCACCGAGGATGGCCAATTGCCAGCCTGAACCGTGCCGATCGAGAGCGGGTAGGGCAGGCGGTAGCGGGCAAACAGCGGCGACTGCTCGCGGGCGTTGCGCACAGCCTCCAGCTCTAGCAGCGCCTGGTGAATCGGCCAGAACTTCTCGATCGCGCTGGTTCCCTCTTCGCGCACGCAGCCATGGGCTGCGTTGCCGAATACCGTCATTCGGAAGCTCAACGCCCCGGCTTGAGCGGGCGTCACGCACAGCTCGGTCGGCTCCATGATAATCGCTGCGTCGGCAGTGTGCCCGCGCAGAATCGTCGCCAGCATGCCGCAGCCGCCGTCTTCCTCGCCGATCACGCTTTGCACCTGGAGCTGTCCTTGCAGCCGCACGCCCGCATCGCGGATAGCCTTGGCGGCGAACAGCCCGCAAACCAGACCGCCCTTCATATCGAGTGCGCCGCGCCCATACACCTGCCCATCGGCAACGGTGCCCTGCCAGGCCGGGTACTGCCAATTGGCCGGGTCGCCCGCCGGCACGACATCAATATGGCCGTTGAAGATCAGGCTGCGCCCGCCGCGATCCTCGCCAATCATGCCGACAACGCCCAGCCCTTCACTGCGCTCGACCTCCCAGCAGAAGGCCGGGTGCTCGCGCAATGCCGCAACATCGATCTCCCACTCATCGACCTCCAGACCAAACCCGCGCATCGAGGCGGCCATGTAGCGTTGCACAGTCGTCTCGTTGCCATCCAGGCTTTCGATCGCCACCAGGCCACACAGAAAAGTCACCATCGCGTCGGCGTCGATTGCGTCCAGCACACGCTGCTCAAGCTCGTTCATGAGTTTTCCTTGGTTGCAAGAGAAGGATGTCGCAATTATTTCCAAGCCCGTTGCGGTTATGCAGGCCCTTGATCCCTTAGATCGACAGCGCTGGTAGCCCCAGCAACACTAGTTCAGCCGTGGCCAGATTTGTCGCCATCGGCACATTGTAGACATTGCACACTCTCAGGAGGCCTTGGATATCGGGTTCGTGCGGGTGGGCGTACAGCGGATCGAGGATAAACAGCACCGCCGCTACCTCGCCCTGGGCAACTCTGGCGGCGATCTGGGCGTCGCCGCCCAGCGGGCCGGATAGCATGCGTGTCACTGGCAGGCCAGTCGTTTCGGCAATCAGCGCACCAGTTGTGCCGGTAGCGATCAGGGCGTAGCGCACAAGCAGGTCGTGGTGGCGTTGAACGAACGCCACTAGGTCACTCTTCTTTGTATCGTGTGCGATCAGTGCGACTGTCTGCACGGCTGTGCCACCCTTTCGCGATAGGCGCTCGTTCGTATTATGGCAACTCGCCAGTGCCCATACGCTGGCGAGCTTCGGCACGCGGCAGCCCCTCATCGTGGTAGTGGCGCTGCTCACGCGTGCTGATCAGCAGCCAGGCCAGAAAGCTATTGAAGGCCACGCCAGCGGACAGCACGAACCAGGCGGGCAGCGGGCCGATCGCGATCCGGGCGAGCAGTTCGCCTGATTCGCTGGTTGAGAACGGGTGAATCAGCACCTTGACGCACCAACTCAGAAACAGCACGGCGAACAGCCAGATGTAGTTGCGCCGCAGCCGCCGTCCTAATGCCTCCCAGATTGGGATGCTGAAGCGCGGGTGCAGCAGATCGTCGGCAAGCAGCGCCCGCCACGAGTCGTCGGCCTCGGGGCTTGGTGTCAGCATCTCGGCAAAGAATTCCACCTCGATCAGCCGAATACGTGAGCGCCAGAGATCGTAGAAGCGGTAGCGGCGCGCCTCGATATACATAAAGAATAGAATGAACAACGAGTTGACTAACACCAGGACATGCGTGTTGGTCGGGCTGGAAAAGGCAAATGAGAGCGTCGTGGCCGTTGTCAGCACCGCCCAGTTGGTTGTGCCGTCGAGCCGCGACCGCCAGGTATTGGCCCGCCCCACCTCGCCGCGGTACAGATGTACCATCGCGGCTTGAAATTCAGCCGCCGTGGTGGGCCGGCTCGCAGCCGGCGGTAGCTGCGGCACCGCAGCCGTTGGTTGTGGTTCAGCTCGCTCGGCGGTCATAAACTTTCTACACTTTGGCTGCTACCCCATTATACCGCGCCAGCCGCACGCTGCAAGCAGCTGGGGTGTGACGTACATGGCTGCCCCCGACAGCCCGCGCGGCTGAAGCCGCTGGCTGGGGATACGAAGCCCGCCTCTGCGGGCTAAATATCGTTTCAGCCCGCAGAGGCGGGCTTCGTCATGTGAGCCTGTGGCTTCAGCCACTGGGCGGGCTACTGGGATTGATATACACCCCTCCGCACCCCGGTGGTCGCAACACCAAATAGCCCGGCGCTTCAGCGCCGGGTGCGGGTGCGCCGGGTGTTATTCATGGCATTGCAAGCGCCTACAAAGCGAGGAAAATGGTATACTCGGCAGGGTTGAGATCTAGGCAATCTGGCCCGAAGCAAGGAGAATCTGTATGGCCTATGGAATCAAACTCGACCCCCGCCCGATCGGAACGGGGCTGACCGTGCGTGAACTGGTCGACAATCAGTTCTACTCATACAACGCCGGGCGGCTGCGCGAATTGTGCCAGCTGTTCGCGCGCAAAGTCGCCCAGCCAGATGTCACAATCGGCGTGACTCTGTCCGGCGCGCTGACGCCGACTGGCCTGGGCACCGCCGCAATTGTGCCGCTCATTCGGGCCGGCCTGATAGATTGGGTAGTCTCGACTGGCGCAAACTTGTACCACGACATGCACCGTTCGCTTGGCTTCGAGCTATTCGGCACGACGCCCTTCACCAACGATCTCGAGCTGCGCGAGCAGAAGCTCATCCGTATCTACGATATCCTGTTCGACCAAGATGTGCTGTTGGAATCCGACGAATTCCTGCGCCAATGCATTCGCGGCCCCGAGTTCCAGAAGACAATGAGCACTGCCGAACTGCACTACAACCTGGGCCGCTACACCCAGGCCCGCGAAAAGGCGATCGGCACCGAGTATGTGTCCATCCTGACTGCCGCATACGAGACGGGCGTGCCGCTGTACACCTCCAGTCCCGGCGATTCGACGATTGGCATGAACGTGGCAGCACTGGCCTTGGCTGGCAACAAGCTCAAGTTCGATGTCGAGCGCGATGTGAACGAGACCACGGCGATCGTGCATGCGGCCAAGCGGCAGGGCGGCAAGAGCGCAGTGCTGATCTTCGGCGGCGGCTCGCCAAAGAACTTCATCCTCCAGACCGAGCCGCAGCTGCAAGAAATCATGGGCATCGCCGAAAAGGGCCACGACTACTTCATTCAAGTGACCGACGCTCGGGTGGACACCGGCGGCCTTTCCGGCGCAACACCGTCTGAAGCCATGACTTGGGGCAAAGTCGACCCCGAGCAGCTGCCAGACACCGTTGTCTGCTACGCCGACAGCACAATTGTCATGCCGATCCTGGCATCGTATGCGCTTGATGTGGTCGGCTCGCGCCCACTCAAGCGCTTGTACGACCAGCGTGAGGCCCTACTCGACACACTCCAACAGGACTACCTGGCCGTTGAACAGGCCCCCAAGACCGCCGACGATCTGCCACGCGGCAGCGGTGGCAGCGCGATCGGCCGCAGCACCCCCGACGTGGGCCACTGATTTTCACGCTATTGGAATTACCCGTGTCCGGGCGGGCTTTGTGCCCGCCCTCAACGAAAATCGCCGATTCCAACGAACGCGCTGCCCCGGCGCTTCAGCGCCGGGCTATTGGGATTAACCTGTCCACACCGGGGCGCGCTTTTCTAGAAAGGCGCGAAAGCCCTCGAAGCCGTCTGGGTGGTGGAAAATTGCCAACTGGTGGCGGGCCTCTTCGGCCAGCGCCTGCTCAAAGGTCAGCTCCTGCGCTGCGTAAACTGCCTGGCGAATGCGGCGCAGCGAATTAGGGGCTTGCGCGGCCAGCCGCTGCGCAAACGCCGCTACCTCTGCCGCAAAATCGGCATTGGCTAGCACACGGTTGGCCAGTCCGATCTGCACGGCCTCGGCGGCAGCCACCGCTGCGCCAGTGTACATCAGCTCCAGCGCGCGCCCCAGGCCGATCAGGCGCGGCAGCGTCCAGGTGCCGCCGCCATCTGGCACCAGCCCAACATTGATAAACAGCTCGGCGAACTGCGCGCGCTCGGACACCAGTCGCAGGTCGCAGGCCAGCGCCAGGTCGCAGCCGATACCCGCCGCGCTGCCATCGACAGCTGCGATCACCGGACATGGCGCGGCGCGAATGGCGCGCAGCAGCGGGTGATAGCCTTCAGTCAGCACGCGAATAATCTGATCGGGATCGGCGGGCGTCTCGCGCCCAACCAGCACTGTGAGGTCCGCGCCAGAGCAGAACGCGCCGCCCGCGCCGCCCAGCACAATCACGCGCGTTTCGTCGCCGCAGCGCTCGATCTGGTCGCGCAGCGCATCAGCCATCTCGCGGTCGAGCGCATTGCGCAGGCGCGGGTTGTGGAGTGTCAGCGTCAGCACCGCACCGTCGCGGCGTGTCAGAATCTTGTCAATCATCTTGCGCCTCTTCTTTTTACCCTTCGATCTCGGCGATCGCGGCGGCGGGCGCAGCTCCGGCGTACATCACCTTCATCAAACCGGGCAGGTAGGAGTTCATCGTCCGTACCGCCGGGTAGATAGTGTTGCGAATCAGGTTTGGCGTCAAATCAGCGCCCTCGAAGTCCAAACTGGTCTTAAAACGCACGCGCCCATCTTCATAACTTAGCTCGAAGTTGCCGATGTTCAGCCCGTAATTGGCGCGGGTAACAAATTCGGCTACCGCCGCGCGCAGTTGCTCCGGCGCTCGTATAGGCGACATCGCATAGATCAACAGCACTTCCATCTCAACTCGTATCTGGGCGAAGCAGCGAATCTCCGCGTTCGAGCCGGTGTAGTGTACCCAGTAGCCGTGCCAGCCCTCGGCGCGCGCTGGGTACCACTCGTCCTCCTCCAGAAACGCGCCCAAGGTATCAAAGGCTCGGATGCTATTGGGATGCGTCAGCGCCGCATCGCTATTCTGCTCGCCACGATCTTCAAATTCGTCCATGATGTGCTCCCAGGGCATAAACTATCACCGGCGCACATTGTAGCATGTGGGTTCACGGGTGGGATTCAAACTCCTGCGCCGCCAGCTCGGTCACCGGATGAATCCGGCGTCTGCTACGCCAAAACGCGCTCTCGTATACCGTCTCGCTTCCTTACCCCAGCGCCGCGCGGCTGAAGCCGCTGGCTGGCTGGACGAAGCCCGCCTCTGCGGGCTGAGGAGACGATGTGTAACTTCCTGCAACGCGCTCTACTGGAACGCGGGTCGGTTATGATATGCCAAAACGCGCTGAAGCGCGTATACCCACATCCAACGCGCTTCAGCGCGTTTTGCATACCAGCAGTGGGCTTCAGCTCACGCATGTGTGGC
>JACMIM010000322.1 GCA_014381165.1 Roseiflexaceae bacterium | reverse complement strand
GGCTGAATCGACCGCCGCTGCCGAGCCGAGCGCCGCCGCGGGCGGCGGGTCTGGCACGATGGTCGAGCTGCCCGAGGTCGACCCGTCTACCGTGACCGGCGACTTTGTCGCCGCTGGTAGCTCGACAGTATTCCCCTTGGCCGAGCGCATGGTCGAGCGTTTCACCGAGGACGGCTATGCCGGCAACCCCGTGATTGAGAGCATCGGCTCAGGCGCTGGCATCGAGCGCTTCTGCAATGCAGAAACCGACATCGCCAACGCCAGCCGTGCGATCAACGAAGAAGAGACGGCCACTTGCACCGCCGCCGACCGCGAGCCGCTTGAGTTCCGCGTCGGCACCGATGCACTGACCATCGTGGTCAGCGCCGAGAACGACTTCATCGACGACATCACGATCGAGCAGCTCAACCAGATCTACTCGGGCGCAGTCACGACTTGGGACCAGGTCGACCCCAGCTTCCCGGCTGAGACGATTCAGGTCTTTAGCCCCGGCTCAGATAGCGGCACGTTCGACTACTTCGCCGAGGTTGTCTTCGAGGACGACGACGAGGGGCCGAACAAGATTCTGCAGACACCTGGCATCCAATTGAGCGAGGATGACAACGTGCTGGTGCAGGGTGTCGAGGGCAGCCCGAATGCGATCGGCTTCTTCGGCTATGCCTACTTCCAAGAGAATCAGGCTGGTTTGAAGGCGCTCACCGTCGACGGCATCGAGCCGAACGAGGAGACGGCTGAGAGCGGCGACTACCCAATCTCGCGCCCGCTGTTCATCTACTCGGCCGCTTCCATCCTGGCGGAGAAGCCGCAGGTAGCTTCGTTCATCAACTACTTCCTGACCAACGTGGGCGACGAAATCCTCGACGTGGGCTACTTCCCAGCCAGCGAAGAGGCGATCAACGAAGCCAAGCAGACCCTGCTTGACAACAGCGGTAGCTAGACCACCACAACCGTGCGGCGTGTGGAGCTGTCCACACGCCGCATGTGTATGCTAACGTTACCATCGGCGCTTCTGCTCGGCCTGCCGCGACGTGTGGTATAGTGCTGACATCAACACCTTGGCGTGCATAAACATAGTCGTTGGGAGAGATCGCATGGCAGACCAGGCAAGGGCAGGAGCGCGCGATGCCGCTCTCAGCGCTGCCGATACGTCCGCGCCAATCAATTTGGGCGCACGGCCGCGCATCGGCGAATCGGTCATTCAGGCGCTGCTGTTCATCTGTGGTATCCTCACCATCCTCACCACCATCGGTATTATCTTTGTGCTAGGGCGCGAATCACTGACCTTCTTTCAGAATGATGCGGTTACGCTTGGCGAGTTCTTTGGCACGTTTAGTTGGCAGCCAGTGGCCGGCCAGTTTGGCATCTGGGCGCTGATATCCGCCACCCTCGTCACCAGCGTTATCGCAATTGTCGTGTCACTGCCGCTCGGCCTAGGTGCCGCGATCTACCTCAGCGAGTATGCGACGCCCCGTGCCCGTGGCATTCTTAAACCAGTGCTTGAGATTCTGGCTGGCGTCCCTTCGGTCGTCTACGGGTATTTCGCACTCCAGTTTATGACGCCACTGCTGCGCACGTTTTTAGGCTGGTTCGGCATTGAAATCCCAAGTATCTACAATATGCTTTCACCAGGCATTGTGATCGGGATTATGATCATTCCGTTGATCAGCTCGTTGAGTGAGGACGCTCTGAGTGCGGTGCCTAGTTCGTTACGCCAAGCTGCCTACGGCCTTGGCTCCACCAAGTTCGAAACCGCAACGAAAATCGTTGTTCCGGCAGCGCTCTCGGGCATTCTGGCAGCTACCATCATCGGTATTTCGCGCGCTGTGGGTGAAACCATGATTGTGGCACTGGCTGCCGGCGCTGGACCGAACTTCACATTTAACCCGCTGCTTGCAGCCGAAACAATGACTGGCCATATCGCCCGCATCAGCGGCGGCGATTTGAGCTATGGCTCGATCGCCTACCAGAGCATCTTTGCGATTGGCCTGACGCTGTTTCTGTTGACGCTGGTGCTCAATATCATCAGCGGCTACATCGTGCGGCGCTATCGGGAGGTCTACGAATGAGCAGCGAACCGCGCAAGTTCGATATCATCCCCGCAGGACAACTGCCCGACGGCGAGGCACTCCAGCGTAATGTCGCCGGGCGGCGCACCTCTGGTACGGTGTGGCGCAATCTGTTCCTGGCCTGTATCTTAGTCGCTCTGATCTCACTGGTTCTGGTGGCCTACAATGTTGCCAACGACGCCTACGGCCTGGTCGCAACCCAAAGTCGGCTGGACGAAACAGAACTAACTGGCGGTGTGGAACTGGAGCAACTCGAACAAGGCCAATTGCTGGCGATTCTTCAAGAGAACTTGCGCTCGGCTCGCCTGCGCGCGATCGAGCGCGAACAGCCGCTGGCCGAACGTAGCCAGGAAGGACTGGTCGAGCTGATCCAGGTGGAGATTTTACGTCAGGAAATCATTGCCACCAATCCGCTGGTGGATTCACTGTTCAACCGCACCGCGTTTGAAGAGCGTGTGCTAGCGGAAAACCCACGCGCCGATATTGAATGGAAGCGCTGGTTCAACGTTGATTTTATTCGATCGCCCGGCTCGAGCAGGCCCGAAATCGCTGGCATAAGCACGGCAATCTGGGGATCGCTAGGTATCATTCTGGTGACCATGCTTGTCGCGCTTCCGCTCGGTATTGGCGCGGCAATCTACCTAGAAGAATATGCTGGCGACAGCCGCATCAGCCGAATCATCCAAACCAATATCAGCAATCTGGCCGGCGTGCCGTCGATTATCTATGGCATGCTCGGCCTGGCAATCTTTGTTCGCGCGCTTGGGGCGATCACCTCAGGAGCGCTGTTCGGCTATGCAGGAGCCGACCCTGCCGCTGGGCGGTCGATTCTTTCGGGTGGGCTAACCATGGCGCTGCTGATCCTGCCAATTATTGTGATCACCACGCAAGAAGCCATTCGAGCTGTGCCGCGCTCGCTGCGGCAGGCCAGCTTGGCGCTGGGGGCGACCAAATGGCAAACTATTTGGAACCAGGTGTTGCCGATATCATTCCCTGGCATTCTGACAGGTACGATTCTGGCCGTCTCGCGCGCGATGGGCGAAACCGCCCCACTGGTCGTGCTTGGCACCGCTACTTACATCGCCGCGTCGCCAGATAGCATTTTCTCGCGCTACACCACGCTGCCCATCCAAATTTACCAGTGGACATCTCGCCCGCAGGCTGAGTTTAGAAACCTTGCGGCGGCGACGATCATCATGCTGCTGATCATCATTCTGCTGCTGAACGCAACGGCGATTCTGCTGCGCAACCGCTACAGCAAGAGGTTAAACTAATATGACAGCCTTTCAGGCACCTGCTACAGCAATGGTCGCTCCCGCCGCCACAACCGGCAAAGAGGCGCTGGAAACACGCGATATGTCAGTCTACTATGGCACATTCCGTGCTGTCAAAGGCGTCAATCTGCCGATAGAGCGGCAGACCATCACCGCGCTGATCGGCCCATCGGGCTGCGGCAAATCGACTGTGCTGCGCGCCTTCAACCGCATGAACGATCTCATCCCCGGTGCCCGTGTTACCGGCGAGGTCATGTTCCGCGGCCAAAATCTGTATGCTGACAAGGTGGATGCCGTCGAGGTGCGCCGCCGCATCGGCATGGTCTTTCAAAAGCCAAACCCCTTCCCCAAATCGATCTACGAAAATATCGCCTACGGGCCGCGCATCAATGGCTGGAAGGGCAGCAAGACCGACATGGACGGGATTGTCGAGCGGGCATTACGTGCTGCGGCACTGTGGGACGAAGTCAAGGATAAGCTGCAGGATTCCGGTCTGGCGCTTTCGGGCGGGCAGCAGCAGCGGCTATGCATCGCCCGCGCACTAGCAGTCGAGCCAGAGGTCATTCTGATGGATGAGCCGTGCTCGGCGCTCGATCCGATCTCGACCCTGAAGATCGAGGAACTGATGTTCGAGTTACGCCGCCAGTATACGCTCGTGATCGTGACGCACTCCATGCAGCAGGCCGCCCGCGTCTCGCAGCGCACCGCGTACTTCCACCTCGGCG
>JACMIM010000321.1 GCA_014381165.1 Roseiflexaceae bacterium | reverse complement strand
CGGGGGTTTGGGGGCTTCAGTCCCGAGAAATACCCCTTTCACTTTATATGTCTAGGAGTATATCGCATGTCAGTTTCACGACGGCAATTTGTTGCTGGCTGTAGCACCGCGATCGCGGCGATGGCCGGCGGGCGGCTTGGCAACCTGGTGTTCGCCGCCGACGGCGGGCCGCAGCAGAATACGACCACCCACCTCCCGCTGATGGTCACACCCGACCAGATTTTCGTCATGGTCTTTCTGCGCGGCGGCTGCGACGCGCTCAGCTTGGTCACTCCCTATGACGATGGAGTGTATGTGAATAAGCGCGGCGGCGACCCCAGCAAATGGGATAGCCTTGTGGTCAAGGATCCGCTTACGATCGACCCGCGCAACGCCGCCTTTGGCGCGACCAGCAGCTTTGGGCTGCACCCCAAGGCCGCCCCCTTCAAAGAGCTGTACGATGCTGGCAAACTGGCGATCGTGCATGCCTGTGGGCTGGACGATTCGACCCGCAGCCATTTCGACGCCATGGACTTCATCGAGCGCGGCACCCCCGGCGATAAGACCACCGGCCAGGGCTGGCTGTCGCGCCACCTGAGTGTGATCGGCGAATCGGCGTCGCTACTGCCCACGATCTCGGCGGGCAGCAACGCGCCAGCCTCACTCCTCGGCTACAACGAATCGGTCGTGATGAGCGATATCAATAACTACGGCCTGAGCGGGCCGTACCGCTACAACAGCTCTACGAACCCGGCCATGCTGAATGTGATCAACGATCTCTATCAGGGCAGCGGCGCGTTCGTTGACGCCGGCAAACGCGCGCTAGAGGTAATCAACGCCATTCAGGATTTGAAGAATCAGAACGGCGGCAAGAACCTGAGCTACACGCCTGATGCGGGTGTGCTCTACCCGAATGGCGGGCTGGCTGGCTCACTCAAGCTGCTGGCGCAGGTGATCAAGCTGAATATGGGCCTGCGGATCGCCACAGTCGATTTTGGCGGCTGGGACACGCACGACAACCAGGGCACCAATGGCGGCTACTACTCCAACCAGGTCGCGACGCTCACCAGTGCGCTGCACGCTTTTTATAACGATCTTCCCGCTTATCGCGATCGGCTGAATATCGTGGTGATGAGCGAGTTCGGGCGGCGGCTGGGCCGCAATGGCGGCATCGGCACCGACCATGGGCACGGCGGGGCGATGTTTGTGCTGGGCGGCAAGGTCAATGGCGGCAAGATGTATGGTAGCTGGCCGGGCCTTCAGAACCTCGACCAGAACCAGGACTTGCGCACCACCACCGACTACCGCGCCGTACTGGGCGAGCTACTCGCCTCGCGCATGGGCAACAACAAGCTCAGCACCGTCTTCCCCGGCCTCAAAGCCGATGCAGCTGGCAAGCTTGGCTACAAGCGGCTGGGCATCGTCTCCGACAGCGAGCTGGCGGTCGAGCTAGCCGTGTAGCACAGAATCACCACGGACACCACGTTTTTAAGAACGTAGCACATAACCAGCAAGACACCACGACACCAAGTTCTTAAAAAACTTGGTGTCGTGGTGTCTTGCTGGTGAACATTAGGCCGATGATCAGGCTAGGCTTTGCCCAGCACCACGCTCACCAGTGTTCCCTTGCCCGGCTCGCTGCGCACAGAAACCTCGCCGCTGTGGGCCTCGATGATATGCTTGACGAGCGCCAGCCCCACGCCAACACCGGAGCGCGTGCGGGCGAGTGAGCTATCGACCTGATAGAATGGCTGAAAGATTTTGTCGCCGATCTCTGGCGGAATGCCGATGCCGGTATCGCGGACGCGCACCAGGACGCCGCGCGGATCGTCCTGCACCGCCGCCAGCACCTGGCCGCCAGCGGGTGTAAACTTGATCGCGTTATCGACGATCTGGCGCAGTGCGTGCTCGATACTCAGGGCATCGCCATTGTAGAGCGCTGTTGGCTGGAGTTGTGCGCGGATGATCACCCCGGCTTCATCGGCGCGGTGCTGAAGATCGCCCAGCACCCGCCGCAGCACCTCGTGGACAAGGAATGGCGCGCGCTTGAGCTGCGAGGCCCGCACTTCTTGTAGGTAGATCAGGCTATTGAGCTGGTCGGCCAGCTGGCGAGCGTTACGGCCAAGCACTTCCATGGCTTCCTGCTGCGCCGTGCCGAGTTCGCCGAGTGTACCACGCTCGAATAGCTCGACATAGCCAAGGATGGAGGTCAGCGGCGTGCGCAGCTCGTGCGAGACCATGGCGATAAACTGGCTCTTGAGCTTGTCGACCTCCTGAAGCTGCTGGTTGGCGCTACGAACCTCCTCGACCTGGGCCTCCAGGCGATACACCAGCTTGCGGGTGTACTCGCGCAGCACCGCCGTCTCTTGCGGCTCCGGCAGTGCCTCGCGCTTGCCATCGATGAACTCCTGCACCTGCTGCGGCAGCTGGCGCGGGTCGATCGGCTTGGAGATGTAGCCATCGCAGCCGGCGGCCAGCGTGCGCTCGCGTGTGCCGGGCTGCACATCGGCGGTCAGCGCGACGATCGGCGTGGTGCGCAGATGCGGCATGCTGCGCAGCCGTGTAGCCGTTTCGTAGCCATCCAGGCTGGGGATGTTCATATCGACCAGCACCAGCTCGGGCATACTTTGCTCGGCCAGGTCGATGCCGCGCGGCCCGTCGTCGGCGATCAGGATGCGGAAGCCACGCGCTTCCAGAACCCGCGAAACCAAGCGCTGGTTGTCGGCATTGTCTTCGATGTAGAGAATTGTTGGCTGATTTGGCATGTGCATCTCGCTCGCCTGCGGCGGGCCTGGTACGTTGATAGAGCAATCCTATCAGATTTGGGACTTACACAGTTGGCGACTTCGGCCTGCGGCAGCATGGGAAATCTATCTTTTTTTGTTTCGTTGTTTGATGCTTTGCACCAAAAAACAAGATAATTATTTTAGGACTTACGCAGTTGGCGGATCCTGCCTGCGGCAGCATGGAAAAGCTATCTTTTTTGTTTCGGTTT
>JACMIM010000320.1 GCA_014381165.1 Roseiflexaceae bacterium | reverse complement strand
TTCGTAGGTGTTCATGTCATAGCCAAGCGCTTTGCTGAGCGTTAGCGCATACTCGGCACAGCGGTCGTGCTCTTCTGGCGAAAAGTAGTCTGGCTCGTCGAAGTAGCGGTTGGGCCAGGGCGCACTGACATCGAACTTCATCACCAGGACACCCTCGGCGCGCTGGCCGATGCAAAAGCAGCGGGCGTACTTCTGCCAGGCGATGAACTCCTGCAGCATCATGCACTCGGTGCCGGACTGGTTGTAGGCTTCCCAGAGTTGCTCCATAGTGTGGACTTTGTACACGCTCTTGAAGCCGCCGCCCCAGGCTGGTTTGAGAATAAGCGGAAACCCGCCCACGGCGGCGACATGTTGCTCCCATGGAATCTGGTCGCGCAGGTTACGCAATGAATCGGGGTGAATGATGCCCTCGATATAGGAGTGAGTTGGCAGCGCGATCGTGCGTGGGTGCGGGATTCCCAGATACGTGGCGATACTTGCGCCAGTGAATTTGTCGTCGGCGCTCCACCAGAACGGGTTGTTGACCACATGGGTACCACTGATCGCAACCGTCTTGAGGAATGCGCGGTAGTACGGGATTTCGTGCGAAATGCGATCGACGATCAGATCATACTCGGAGGTCGCCGCCATGGGCGTCCCGTCGAGCTTGACGAAATCGGCGTGGATGCCAAGGTCGCGACGGTTGACCTCGGCGATAAACGCGCCTGGCCACGAGTCCTCGCGGCCAACCATAACGCCAATCTTCTGCATGGAAGTGCTCCTTACGCGATCGCGCGTGCTGCAATTAGTCGGCACCATTCAAATAGTGCGCCACCATCTGTTTCCAATACGGCCAATCGTGCGCCCAGCCGTCCCACCAGCGCATGGCGTGCCAGATATCCTTTGACCAGAGCGCGTCGGAAAGCGCCGAGTTCGTACTGGCAGAAGGGTCGTCGCGGCCAATCGCGGTAATAATCTCAACGCGGCGGACGGCGTCAAGCAGCGGCCCGTGCTGAAGCCCTGCGACAAACTCGACTGGATTATGA
Source organism: Roseiflexaceae bacterium (assembly GCA_014381165.1). Taxonomy (GTDB): domain Bacteria; phylum Chloroflexota; class Chloroflexia; order Chloroflexales; family Roseiflexaceae; genus JACMIM01. The sequence continues at coordinate 2,019 of JACMIM010000320.1, read as the reverse complement.
TAATAGGTTTCTTCGTCGTGGTAGCCACCGAGAAAGCGGCGCATGTCGTAGCTGCCGGACACGCCCAGCACGCGCCGGAACATCTGCGGGTGGCGCAGCGCGATCAGCATGGCCTGGCTGGCCCCAAACGAGCAGCCGTGGGCCATCAGAAATTGGTTGTTGTTTTGCGAGCGGACGAGCGGCAATACCTCGTCGAGGATATAGCGCTCATACTGATCGTGGCGGTAGAGCCGGCCACGCGGGTGTGCCCAGCCACAGTACCAGCTTTCGGCGTCGACTGAATCGACACAGATTAATTGCACCCAGCCCTGCTCAAGCTGATGCTGTAGATTCGCAACCATGCCCTGGTCTTCGTACTCATAGAAGCGGCCCATTGAGGTGGGAAACACTAGCACCGGCGCACCGGCGTGGCCATAGATGATTAATTCCATCGGACGCCCAAGCGCGGGGCTTTCCCATCGGTGATAGGCACGGTGCATACGTTCGCTCTGTTGGTTTCATGGCGCGAGTGGAATATGTCTATGATAGCGGCGGGCGCTGTCTGTGTCAATCGATTGCAGACCGCCTGTTTTACTGGCGGGTGTGCAACATTCCTGCCCACGAGCACGTACATGAGTGCAAACCGTTCGAACTCGTATGACGTAAGGTACAGATATGAATGACAACCTGGTTTGTGCGACATGTGGTGAAACGAATCCGGCTGATGCGCGCTTCTGCATCGGCTGTGGCAATACAATCAGTGCTGCGGCGACGACTGGAGCGACCGTGAAGTTGAAGGGCAGCGGTTGCCCAGCTTGTGGGGCGCTGAATCCAGATGGTGCGACCTTCTGCTCCGCGTGCGGGCGTGTGGCGGGCGAGCCGCGTGCGCGCCCCGTGCTGGTAGCGCCGCCCCGTATGCATCCGCGTGTCAGCGCACCGCCGCCGTTTGTATCAATCCAGCACCGCCGCAGGCCGCACTGGCATGGGCCGCAAGCCATGCCAGCGCTGATGATGTTGAGCATTCTGCTGTTGATTGGCAGCGTGATCAGTCATCGGGCGGGCGTACCGCTTTTTCTGTTTTTCCTGTTGCCGTTTGGGCTGTTTCGCCGCCGTGGCCTCGGGGCGACTCATCAGTACGCGGCGGCCTTCTGGGGGCTGGGGCTGCTCTTTTTGATTCTGACCAAAGCACTTTGGCCCGGCCTGCTGGTGCTGGTGGCGCTATGGCTGCTGTTCGGGCGCTAACGCTGTTTGTGTAACAGGTTAAGACTTACGCAGTTGCCCAAGAGTTTTCATTTCGCCTGCGGCGGGCAAGGAAATAACCAATAATTGTTTCGTTGTTTGGTGCAACGCACCGAACAACGAAACAAAAAGATAGATGTTCCATGCTGCCACAGGCTGAAGCCGCCAGCTGCGTAAGTCCTAACAGGTAACGCGCAGGTTCATCTTGTGCATTTGTAGTGGCAATTAACGGTCGTCGATCGGGCGCGTGTCGTCACGCAGGAGCTGGAGTAACATGAGGCCGAGCGCGGCTGCGGCGGTGGGCGCATCGAGCGTGTGGGAACCGGCGGCGCAGCGGTAGCCATCGCTGGTGCGCTCAAGGCGCAGCACGGCAGCAGCGGGGATACGTCGTTCAATTTGCTCGCGCAGCTGGCCTTCGGTGGGCATCCAGACCACCTCGTTCAGCAGGATGTAATCGAGCGCCCACTCGCTTGCGCCGTGGAATGCCACCACTGGATAGCCATTGTACAGCTGCAAAAAGGCCGACTGATCGCTGATGACATAAATCTCGTCTATCTCGCGGTCGGGTAGGGCGAAGAAGTCAAGCGGTGCGGGTCGCCAAACCAGCCCGGCGTCATGCAGCTGATGCGCAAGGTCGATTTCAATCATAAAAGCCTCCACAGGTTAGGATTCTGCCAGTGTAACATGTCTGGGCGCTGGCGTCAGCAGGCGCGGCTGAAGCCACTGGCTGGGGACCCGAAGCCCGCCTGCGCGGGCTGCATGGCGTTGCAGCCCGCGCAGGCGGGCTTGGTCGTGCTAGTC
>JACMIM010000319.1 GCA_014381165.1 Roseiflexaceae bacterium | reverse complement strand
GGATAACCGATGCGGCGGAGGCTCCGAGCGCTGCCTTGAGGAAGTGGCGGCGGCTGGTTGGAAAACTGGCGTGCTGCTTCTTTTGGTCGGTCATGGCAAGACTCCTTTGGGTGCCATTTGGGGTATCTGTTACATCTATCGCCGTGCGGCGCGCCACGCGCCCGCATCAACGCAGGGCTAGCCCTTGATGCCAGTGGTCGCAATGCCGCGCACGAAATAGCGTTGGGCGGCCAAAAACAGCGCGAGCGGCGGAATGATCGAAAGCGCAACCGCCGCCATCAGCAGGTGCATCTGTGGGCCGACGCGCGGCGACCCCTGGAAGTACGAGAGTGCAACCGCGATCGTCCGCTTGGAATCGTCGGTCAGGTAGATCAGCGGCGTGAAGAAATCGTTGTAGGTTGCAACAAACGCGAACACGGCCACGGTCGCCAGCGCGGGCAGGCTCAGCGGCAGCATGATACTCCACCAAATCTGGAAGGGGTTCGCGCCGTCGATCGTCGCCGCTTCCTCCAGTTCGCGCGGAATTGTTATGTAGAACTGGCGCAGCAGAAAGATAAAGAAGGCGCTGCCAAAGAACGCCGGCACCACCAGCGGCAGCAGGGTATTCACCCAGCCGAGCGCGTTGAACAGCAGGTAGGTGGGCACCAGCGTGACCGCGCTTGGCAGCATGAGTGTCGCCAGCAGCAGCATAAAAATGAAGTCGCGGCCAGGCGCGCGGAGCCGGGCGAACCCATAGGCGCTAAACGAGCACGAAAGCAGCGTTCCCACCAACACTATCCCGACGATCGTGAACGTGTTGATCGCATACAGATGGAGCGGCACCAACTGGAGTGCTTCGACGTAGTTATTCCACTGCGGTTCGAGCGGCACCCAAAGCGGTGGCAGCAAGTAGATCTGATCGGGCCGCTTCAGCGAGGTCGAGATCAGCCAAAAGAATGGCAGCACGAACAGCGCCGCGCCACACAGGATGGCGAGCAGCACCAGTGTATGGAACACGCGCTGTTGGCCACGGCGGGTCTTCAAGAACGGCACGGCTGAAGCTGTCGAAGTGGTCATGTCGACCTCCGTTCGTTTTCGTAGTAGACCCACATCGGCGACGAGCGAAAGACCGCCAGCGTCAACGCCAGCACGATCAGGAACAGCACCCATGCAATCGCCGAGGCAAAGCCCATGTTGAGATACTGGAAGGCATTACGGTACAAGTACAGCGTTAAGAACAGCGTCGCGTTGTTTGGCCCACCGCCGGTGATCACAAATGCGTCGGTGAAATTCTGGAGCGCGCCGATGATGCCAAGTACCAAGTTAAAGAAGGTAACGTGAGAGATCATCGGCAAGGTAATGGCGGTAAACTGGCGAAAGCGCCCCGCCCCATCGATTTCGGCGGCCTCATACAGTTCGCCGGGGATGCTCTGGAGGCCGGCCAGAAAGATCAGCATGGTGCCGCCGATGCTCCACAGGCTTGCGACAATCAGCGCCGGCAGCGCCGACCGCTCGTCGGTAATCCACGAAGGGCCGTCGATGCCAACGTAGCCAAGCAGCACATTGATGACACCATATTGCGAGTTGAACATCCAGCGCCACAACATTGCTACGCCCACACCGGAAATCACGGTC
>JACMIM010000318.1 GCA_014381165.1 Roseiflexaceae bacterium | reverse complement strand
CGCCAGCGCAACCTGGGTCGCGGCCTGATCGGCTTGCTGTTGCGCGCGCGCGGTGGCAGCCGTGTCGATCACGCGCACCTCCTGAACGGCTTCAAAGGTCTTGCCGCCAGGGCCTGTCGCGCTCAAGCGGTACGTTGTGGTCTGCTGCGGCGCGTCCTGGCGCTGGCCCTGAAGCGGCACATCGCCAAACTGCTCGATCACCACACGGTCGGCACCGGTGACAGCCCAGTTCAGATTGACCTGCTGCCCAAGCTGAATTTCAAGCGGTTCGACCGAGAACGTGCCGGTTGGGGCGTTTGGTTCAGGCGTGGGTGTGGGTGTGGGCGCGATTGTGGGCGTCGGCGCGATAACTGTCAGATTTGCGGTTTCGGTGTCGGTGGTGCCAAAGCGCCCATTGGCAACGACGACAACTTTCGCCTCGCGCGGAAAGCCATTTTGAAACACAAACTGGCGCGCATCGGGTTTGACCCCAGTGACCTCGGGAAGCCCTTCCGGTCGCAGCGTGATCGTCTGGGCATTCTTGACATCCCAAACCACCGTGACGCGCTGCCCCGGCTGTGGGTTTGGCGGGTTGAACGTCACCGGCCCAACGAATTCAGGCGGGCGGAATAGCAGGCTGTACAGCGCAAAGCACAGCGCCAGCAGCAGCGCCAGCAGAATCGGCGGCAGCCAGAGTGGGATCAGTGCAAGATGAATGAACAGCGCATCGGCAGCCAGCGGCTCCTCCTTGCGCGCCGGCACCGCCGTGACTTTGAACGGGCGCTGGAGCGCAACCCCAAACCAGCGCCGCTTGCCGGTGGCGGTCAGCGCGATCTCGGCTGCCAGGCCTGGTTCGAGCGGAACGCTTTCCGGCACAAACGCAAAGCCAAGCGTCTGCTCTTCATCGGCGGCGCTCAACTGATAGGTCGTCGGGTTGTTGCCAGCGTTGGTCAATGTCAGTTGGTAGGTGGCGGTGATGCGACCACGCACCTTGGCCGGCGCGAGCGTCAATTTGGTCTCGTTGAATGGCAGCACTCGCCAGCGTGCGCGGGCCTTACCCGATTCAGCCGGGTTCTCGCGCGAGCGGGCGCGCACGAGTACCGGGTAGTCACCGGCCTTGCTCTGCGGCACGCGCGGCACAAGCACTTTGATCGAGACAACCGCCTGCATGCCGGGGTTGAGCTGGGTTGGAATCACCGGCTCGTCGACCCATTCATCCGGCACACCTTCAACCGTTATGGAAAGATGGTCGACCGTGTTGCCAAGGTTGACCAGCGTCACGCGCACGATCGCCGGTTGGCCGGGCGTGAGTTGCAGCGAATCAGCATCGACGGCAACGCCGATCCGCCCGCTGCCCTTGATATCGGTGATATATTCGGGCGACACATTGGTTGCCAGCAGCGAGGGCGATAGATTGCCGCCATGCGCGACGGTGTCGGTCTTAGGCGGCTCCAAGCGCAGCCAGAACGGGCCGACGCGCACGACTTCGCGCCAGTCCCAAGCCTGGCTTACCTGCGGCTGGAGCCGCTTATCGCGCAGCCAGGTTCCGTTGTTCGAGCCAGCGTCGATCAAACTAGCCTTGCTGCCATCCCAATCGACACGCAGGTGGTGGCGCGAAACACCATCCGCATCGAGCACAACGCTGTTACTTGGCAACCGGCCGATCGTCAGCCCCGCACCGCTTAGTTCGACCGATTGAAGCAAACGGCCGGTTGCGTCGCGCACTTGCAGGCGCGGCAGGCTCGAGTTGCTTGGCAGCGAAACGAAGTTCGGCGCTGCCCCGTTTGTCGGCGGCTCGGCCACGGTGGCTTGCTGGGCCGGCGCGGGCGGCTCGATCAGGCCAGCGGCAAGGCCAAGCGCTGGCATCTGGGGAAGCACAGGTGCCACAAGCGCGGTGGCCTCGAAAAGGTGCGGTGCCTCGACCCGCAGCACCTGCTTGAGCGCGTGCGAAAGCTCGGCTGCGGTTGCGTAGCGTTCGTCTGGCCGCTTGGCCAGGCAGCGTAGGATGATCGCTTCAACTGCTTCTGGTACATCGGCCTTGACATGGCGTGGCGGCGGTGGGGCCGCGTGAACGTGTTTATACACCGCCTCGCTGATGTTTTTGGCGGCGAACGGCAGATACCCAGTCATCACCTCGTACAGCACCACGCCCAGGGCGTAGATATCGCTGCGCCCATCAAGATCGATGCCCTGGCACTGCTCGGGCGACATATAGGCGGGCGTGCCCATGGCCGCGCCGGTCGCGGTCATCGCGCTGCCTTCGGCCAAACGGGCCAGACCAAAATCGGTCACTTTCAGCTGGTAGTTCTCGGAAAGCCGGCCGGTCTGCCGCATTTGTGAAAGCAACATGTTATCGGGCTTGATATCGCGGTGAACCATCCCAAAGCTGTGGGCATAGGCCAGCGCATCGGCGGCCTGCCGCGCCAGATCAAGCCCCAGCGTCAGCGACCACGACTGCTGCGTGCTGGCATAGCGCTGTAGCAGTGCGCGCAGCGAGCCGTCCTCTAAGAGTTCCAGCACCAGGTAGAAACGCCCGTCCTGCTCGCCGAATTCAAACACCTCGACAATGTTCGGATGGCGCAGCGCCGCAATCGCCTTGGCCTCCTGCCGAAAGCGCGCCTGAAAGCCGCGATCGCTGGCCAGCGCTTCGTGCATGATCTTGATCGCCGCCGGTCGATCGAGATGAATATGGCGGGCGCGGTAGACCTGGCCCATGCCGCCACTGCCAACGACCGCCTCGACACGGTAGTTGCCAATAGTTTGGCCGATGATCGTACTCATGGTTGTAGCTCCAGAATATAACCTGCATGCGCAGGTTTATGTGTCCGCACCAAATCCTCGACAAGCGCAAGGTCTACACTGCTATGCGCCGGGATCTGCAAGCGAACACGGAAAATAAACGGCTGGGCTGGGTCTTCAAGAATCTCTGGAGTAAGCCCAGTACATATTTCAATAATCCGCGTCAGCTCATAGCGCGTGCCTCGCCAACGGTAGAGCTCGGTCGCTTCGGCAAGCAGTTGACGCTGGCGGGCTTCGGGCCAGTGTGTATTCAAATCAAGGTCGATCCACGAAGCCAGCCAGGGCAGAAACTCCGCTGGTGTGGTATATGGGTCGAAATACATATCGATAAAATCTTGGCGCTGCTCGAGTGGCTCCCAAATCGCCTCAAAAATCAAAAGGTAGCGCGCCAAGAAATCGTTATCGTGGTAGATGACCGGCAGCCGATCGACATAGCTGCTGCCCGCGCCATACGCTGGCGGCAGTGGCCAGTGCGATGTCGGGCGCGTGACCGGCAGCGTGCGCACAGCAGCGCTTTCCAGCGCCGGCGTGCCGCCCGCAAGCGCAGCGGCAAGCTCGGCTACCGCCTCACGGCTAACATCGGGCTGAATCAGTTCATCGGCCGCAGGCGCAGCCACGGGCGCAGGCTCGGCGGGCGCTTGAAGCGGCTCAGGCGCACTTGCGATCGGCAGCACGCCGTTGCTCGGCGCGGGTGCGGGCGCTTGGTTCGCCGCCGCCGACGG
>JACMIM010000317.1 GCA_014381165.1 Roseiflexaceae bacterium | reverse complement strand
ATCTGAACGTCGCAGGTGGCAGCTCGTAACAATACAGCCGCTCCTGGCACACGCGCCGGAACCAGCCAGCCTCGATCGCAATCACGCGCCGCGCGCTGGTGGCGCCAAACAGCCGCGCGATATCCCCGGCGGTGCTGGTCGACCCAGGGCGAAAGCAGACCCGCGGGCAGTCGCGCGGCAGCAGCATGTTCTCCAGATGCTCGCCGTCGATCGCCCACACCATCAGGCCATCATGCACGGCTGCGCTGGCACTGGGCGCGGGGCGCGGCACGAAACACGTAATCCCCGCTTGATCGCTGATGTGAAAAAGCATAATCTGTATGTTATGACAACACCACAGGTAGACCAAGGAACAGCCCCAATTGTGCTGCGGCACGCGCAAATGCATTCTGTTCGGCGGCGCTGAATGGTCGGAATGGAGTGGATTCAATCACCACCGTTTTTGTGTTCGATGTACGCCGCCATGCCCCCACTATTTGGCCATCTATTACGGTGACGCCGCTGAAGATCGGATATTGAGCCTGTTGAGCATACTCGGCAGCAAGGATAGCGCTATGGTTTCGATACCCGACAGTGTATTCATCATACGGCGGCAGCAGAAGCGCGGTCGGCAGTGTAGGCTGAATGATTGTGGGCAACGCAGCCTGCCAGTAGCTCGTGCCACCAATCAGTGTTTGGATGACATCGGTTGCCAGTGCCAAGCCCAGCTTCACATCCGCAATGCTCAACCCCGACCACCAGGCAAAATCATGGATCGTTGCGGGGCCATGGCTTGTGAAATAGCGCTGTGTCAGTTCGGCTAGTGCTTCGTCGCGCGGCAGCCGTTTGGCCTGCGGCGCGCGCTCATCCAGCAGCGCATACGTGAACTGCTTGCCACGCCTGCCGCCGCTACACACAATCGCGTCCAGTTCAGCACGCTGCATGATACAGCCGAGCCGTATGCCTTCTGCAAGAATACCCACGCGCTTGAGTTCCAGCGCCAGTTCAGCACGGGTATGCTGCACGCCGCCTTCCAACGCCTTGGCAATTGCAGTGTTACTTTGCAGGAACAGCGCGTCGTCGAGTTCCAGCTTGCGGTACATGTACGCACTGACGCCGTGAACGCTTGGCGCAGTCAGCTCAAGCATCCAGCGAATGTCGGCGGGCGTCACAAAATGCCAGGTCGGGCGCATCACATGCGTGCGGAGGATGGCTCCATCCGTAAAGGCTTGCTCGATAGCGGCATCGCCGACACCAGGCAAGCGCAACCCCAGCGCCCATTTGGCGTAGCTGTACTCCTGCGCCTGGACTGCGCCCAACCAGGCGACCACCTCGCTGGGTGTCTGCAAGCTTGTCTGTGCAAGCTGCTGATTATGCAAGCGCTGTGCGGCAATGTGTATCATAAGCTACGCAGCAACTCGGCGAGGTCGTGCGGGCGTGAAAACATGGGCCAGTGACCAGTGGGCAACTCGATGAACTGCCAATTGGGGCCAGCCAGGGCGCTGAACAATGGCGAACCAGAAGCGATCAGCTCCTGCACCTGGGCGGTGGTAAATGTACACCAGATCGCGGTCTTTGGCAGCGCCTCGCGCGCGGGGTTCGTCAGCCGCACGGGCTGCGTGGCCGTGCGAAATGGCTGATCAACGGCGCGCTCGCGCATCAGGCGGCGCTCGGCCTCGCCAAGCCCGGCAAGCATGGAGCCATCGTCTAGCTCCTCCCAGGGCGGCAGCGGCAACCGCCAGCCTTCGCCCTGCGCTGCGACCTGCTGTTCCTGGGCTTTGCGCACTTCCGGCGGGTTGAAATCGATCTGTGCGACGCCGTCCGGCAGCGGTGCAGTGTCAACATACACCAGCCGTGCGATGCGCTCGGGCATGCGATCCGCAACGCCGGTGATCACGGTACCTGCATAGCTGTGCCCGACCAGCACCACGTCATGGAGTTGTTCATAGGTGATCAGATTCACAACATCGTCGATATGTGTCTCGAGATCTACCTGTGGGCCTGCGAGATGCACCCGCTCGCCCAGGCCAGTGAGTGTCACTGCATATACGTCATGGCCTGCCGCACGCAGGGGGATCGCCACATCGCGCCAGGCCCAACCGCCGATCCAAAAGCCGTGGACGAGCACAAACGTTGCCATTGGAAACTCCTTATAGAAAGCTCAAATAAAAGGTGTACGATTTGTTGTTCTTTCTCTGGCTTCGCCAGAGAAAGAACAACAAACAAATCCACTGTTTATCTGAGTGCTCGCTCAACTGATTATGCCGTGCGAAATTGGCGGAAGAATGTGCGCAGATCCTCGACCAGCAGCTCTGGCTCTTCCAATGCGGCAAAGTGCCCGCCGCGCGGCATCTCCGTCCAGTGCTGCACATTCAAGCTGCGCTCTGCCGTTTCACGCGGGAACTGAGCTTCACGAGGAAAAAGCGCAATGCCTGCTGGCACTCGACTATGCACCTCAGGCTTCGGCCCGCTCTCCTGCGCATAGCTTGCGCGCGCATCCTCAAGGTACATCCGGGCTGACGAACCAGCTGTTTGCGTGGCCCAGTAGATCATGATGTTGGTCAGCAGTTCGTCCCTTCCACCGAACGCCGCTTCGACCAAGTTGTCCTGCGCCCCCGTGTTAATAAAGCTCAACACCCAGGCGGCCCAACCAACCGGCGAGTCATTCAAACCAAAGGCCAGCGATTGTGGCTTGGTCATTTGCAGTGCGGCGTAGGCACCTTCCATGAACCACCAGCGCTCAATAAAGCCAGCAAACTGCTGCTCGGCTTCCGACATGGTTGAACCATCTTCCTGTCCCGTTGAGTAGCCAACATCGGTTAAATGGATGGCGCTCACCACGTCGGGATGCTGAAGCGCCAGTGCCATGGTCACGCCACTGCCAACATCACCACCGCCAGCGGCAAAGCGCGTGTAGCCCAGCACATCGGTCATCAGCTTCGCCCATGTGTCGGCAACAGCGCTGCTGGCCATTGCTTTGCGGTCCGAAAAACCGAAACCAGGGATCGACGGCACGATCACATCGAACGAATCATCAGCATTGCCGCCGTAGCGTTCTGGGTTAGTCAGCATGGGGATAATCTTCTGGAAGCGGTAGAAAGAATCAGGCCAGCCGTGTGTCAGGATGATCGGCAGTGGATTCGGCCCGTTGCCGCGCTCGTGAATGAAGTGAATGCCGACACCGTCGATCTCGGCGCGAAAGTGGGCAAACTGGTTGAGCTTGGCTTCTTGCGCCCGCCAGTCGAACTGGTTCTGCCAATACTCCACCAGTTCCTTGAGATACGCTAAATTCGTGCCGTAATCCCATCCCACGTCCGCGACTTCGTCAGGCCAACGGGTGCGAACTAACCGCTCGTGAAGGTCGTCAAGCGTCGCTTGTGGAACGCCGATGGTGAATGGTTGAACTGACATCAGCACAGCTCCTTTATATACGCCAGCTTCCTTCTGTCTTTTGTAGTCTAGCAGCCGTAGCGGTTATAATCTGTCCGCTATTAGTTGGCGTTTGCACGCTGTTAGGAGCGAACCGGTGTACCATCCAACGACACGCCTGCTGACAATTCTAGAACTGCTCCAAACATACCCGACCCTTAGTGGTGCGGAGTTAGCCCGCCGCCTGGAGGTCGAGCCGCGCAGCATCCGGCGTTACGTTCTCATGTTACAAGATATGGGCATACCGATCGAAGCGATTCGCGGCCCTGGTGGCGGGTATCAGCTGCGCCCTGGCTTTAAGCTGCCCCCACTCATGTTCACGGATGATGAAGCGACCGCGATTGTGCTTGGCTTGCTGGGCAGCGGCTGGCTGGAAATCGGCCAGTCGTCGCTGGCAGTCGAAGGCGCGCTTGCGAAAGTGTTGCGGGTGCTGCCACTGCGCACCCGCGAACGCTTGAACGCAGTTTCCTCACACCTTATCCTTTCACCCTACGAACAAGAAGCGCGGCCCGATGTGGCGCTGCTGATAACACTCAGCGATGCCATTCAGCAGCAGCAGCGGGTCGACCTGATCTATCGCTCCGAGCGCGAGCAGAGCACCCAGCGCACGGTCGAGCCATATGGCGTTGCTGGATGGTGGGGCCGCTGGTACCTTGTCGCCTTCTGCTGTCTGCGCCAGGGCTATCGGCTGTTTCGGCTCGACCGCATGGAGCAGGTGCAGGTACTGACGGAAAGCTTTGTGCGTGCAGCTGGCTTTGATGAACAGGCGTATTTACAGGAGCAGTTGATCGGAACAGGGGCAAGCCCGCAGATCGAAATCGAGTTTCAGGCCACGCTGCAAACCGTGCAGGGGAAAATCCCGGCCCATTTTGGATCGCTCACAGCCACAGCACAGGGCGTACTCTTTCAATCTCAGCATGGCGATGTTCTCAGCACAGCGCGCTATCTTGTGGGGCTGAACCTGCCATTTGTCGTGCATCAGCCGCACGCACTCCGTGAAGCACTCCTGCACCTGGCCGAGCAAATGATTCAAAGCGCAACAGCACAGCACTTGCCAGATAACCCAGGTGACGCATTACACCAACCCACGAGCCAACAGACCTCTGTTCTATGCTATCATCAACCGACTGTAAGCGATTAGTCTATGGAGCATGGGATGAAGCCTAGCCACCTCCTGACGCGCGCGCCGCTGCTTGCGCTGCTACTTCTGCTGTTCGCGATGCTGGCCCCGCCGGCCAATGCGCAAACGCCACCGCGCTATTTCTCAGCAACCGGACACCATGTCAAGGGCGCATTTCGCTCGTTCTGGGAGCGGCGCGGCGGCCTGGCCGTGTTTGGCTACCCGATCACCGAGGAATTCACCCGTCGCGCCGATAGCAAGATCGTCCAGTACTTCGAGCGTGCCCGCTTCGAACTCGATGTGCGCAACGGCCAGGCATTTGTCGAACTGGGCCGCCTGGGCGCGGAGATTACCGGCATCCAGCAGACCACACCCGCGCTTGGTGGGGCCTTCCGCACGTTCTGGCAGCGCAATGGCGGCACGGCGATCTTTGGCCAGCCGCTGACCAGCGAGTACCGTGAGGCCCAACCCGGTGGTGGCGAGCGCGTCGTGCAGTGGTTCGAGCGCGCCAAATTCGAGCTTGTGGGCGGCCAGGTACGGCTGGCACTGCTAGGCAGCCTGCTTGCGCCGCCGCAACTGCTTGCCCCCTGGCCGCCGGATGTCGCCCCCGGCGCGCCGCTGAACGAGGATGGTACGCCGCTGCCGCCCGGCGCTGGTGGCGGCAACCCCGGT
>JACMIM010000316.1 GCA_014381165.1 Roseiflexaceae bacterium | reverse complement strand
GTCCAGCAACGAGGTTTGTACGCTCACTATCTCAATGTTCAACTCCGTTTCACCATCCCCTTAGTTGTCGACGCGCTCGGCGGCTTGGTAATCTATGAGGAATACAAGGGCGACCTCGTCGATGTTACCCTGCCGCAAGCCCGGTAATCCGACAACGCCGAAAGCCTGATCGACGCCCTGCTGGCCTGCGGCGTCGCGCGGCTGTTCCAAGGCGAGTCGCTGCAGCGCATCAGCCTGCCGTCGATGACCCGCCGCGCCTGTGCAGGGCGCTGAGCACGCCTAGCTGGCCCTAGGGTTTAGTGACACCAGATCACGATTCGATGATAGATCTCACACTAGCTCACCTGATCTATGCCGCTGCGTATGGTGCAACATTATAAACTGCCCTTGACGATCTGTAGCATTGCCTCCTCAAACTCCTGCTAACCGCAGTTAGCCGCACTTCTGTTGCGTTCGCTGACCGCGCTGACATGGCTGAATCCACTGGCTCAGCGCGGGCTGCTCATGAGCGGCTGTGACCGCGCTTTGGCCTTCTATGGCTTACAACGAGCAGCGCCGCTATCTGCGCCAGGCCGACCCCACAATGCCCCTGTGCGCTATAGCGGCGCATGACCCCGCGATTCTCGTGCGCGCGCTGGCAGGTATCCATGACATCGCTCTCCGTCGAGATCCTCGCGACCCCTCTCAGCTCGCGAGTGCGGATCACCTTTCGGATAGGACTCGTACTCCGTGAGGATGGCGAGCCGCTGGGCGGCGGCTCAGGCTCTCTGGTGTAGCTGGGCCTCAGTTGATGGTCGCTCGGATGTTGCGGCGACGGCAGTCGTTCGGTTCGTGGTCATCATGGTGTCCTTTCGCCCGCCCCTGATGCAACAGGTTTCCGAGTGGCGATCTGTCCAAGGTTAGCCTAGCAGATATGGCTATAGGAACGTCAGTGCAGTTCGTAAAGTTTGTTACGAAAATATCTTCCGAACTACACCAAAAGCCTCCTCTCCGTTCCTCCTCGTGAAGCCAGCAGGCGCGGTTATTGCGCTGGGCATGCTTGCGCCAAGCCCAGCGGGATATTATATTTATCGCGTATCAGTGTCACTGTCGCGCTCGTCAGGTGCCACACGTCAGGCTGGATGTTGACCTTGTGTGTTGTGTAGCAGCCAGTGAAGCGTTGCTGGCTGCCATCACGCATCGTGGCTATCAGCACGGCCGGGATGGACGCATACGCATCACTGGTTCTCGTGTTCACGAATACGGGCAGCTGCACCAGCAGCTGGACGTTGGCCGTGTCGGCGTAGCCCTGCGCGAATACGTCGTAGCTGCTGGGCGGGTTCTCCCAGTAGCCGTAGGCGCGCCCGTACTCGCCACGGTCGATCGCGTTGTAGAACGAGGCCAGCAGGTTGACCGGGGTGGTGGGGTCGGCGTAGCTCGTTTGCGCTGATGGAGGGACGCCGTAGGCCGCACAAGCCTGCGTCAGAATCTCGGGTATGGATGTGCCCGCGTCCACTGGCGTGATCTGCGCCTGCGCGAGGTGCCATACATCGGTCTGGATGTTGGCCTTGTGAACGGTGTAGCAGCCGGCGAAGTACTGTTGGCTGCCGTCGCTTTGCGTCGCCACCAGGAAGGTCGGGATCGCAGCGTGAAGGTTGCCTGCCCCGGCGTCGATAAACGTCGGCGGCTGTACGATCAGCTGCACGCGGGTGGTATTGGCATAGCCCTGCGCGAAATCCGTGAAGTTCGTGGGTGGGCTTTCCCAGTAGTCGTAGGCGCGCCCGAACTCGCGCCGGTTGATCGCGTTATAGAATGACGCGAGCACGTCGGTCGGGGAGTCTTGGCTGGCGAACAGCGCGGTCGCAGGACGCGGCTCAGGGGGCGGCTGGAACTCGGCGCCGAGCCGGCCCAGCAGCACGCGATACGGGGCGGCATTAGATGGGTGCCACTCGAAACGCGCGCGCTCGAACCACTGCACCTGCCAGGACTGGCCGTTGATCGTTTCGTTGAACGGCTCGCTGATCGGCAGGCCGAACAGCGCCAGGCTTTCGGCCGCGCTCGCGCCGCTCTGGCCGTCGAACTGCAAGCCGTTGCTCGTCCAATACTGCTTGAAGCCCGCGCCCGGCGTCTGGTCGCATACATTGTGGCGAGTTTGCGCGAACCACAGGCAGCCGGCCACCGGGCCGGGTGACCCGGGCTGTGTTTGCCAATCGACGCCACGCTGCCGCAGCACCTCCTCACCGAGCAGGCCCAGCAGCACATCGTAGGGCGCCGCATTCTCGCG
>JACMIM010000315.1 GCA_014381165.1 Roseiflexaceae bacterium | reverse complement strand
CGCGACAAACGCCCCGGCTGCGACAAACGCTCCCGCAGCCACCGCTGTTGCGCCCACCGCAGGTTCAACTAATGCGACTGCTGCACCCTCCACCGGCGGCGAGCGGCTCAAGGTCGGGCTCGTTACCGACGTTGGCCGTATCAACGATGGTACGTTCAACCAGTACGCCTACGAGGGCCTGAAGCGCGCCGAGGCCGAGCTGGATGTCGAGATTGCCTTTATCGAAACGCAGGCCCAGGCCGACTACGAGCGCAACTTCGCACAGTTCGCCGACCAGGATTTCGACATGATCATTGGTGTCGGCTTCCTCATGGGCGAAGCAGTGCAAGCCGCCGCCGAGAAGTACCCCGAGATTAAGTTCGCGATCGTCGATTTCGCCTACGACCCGGCCCTGCCGAACGTGGCCGGACTGGTGTTTGCCGAGGACGAGGCGGCCTTTCTGGCCGGCGCGCTGGCCGCGCAGCTGAGCGAGAGCGGCATCATTGCGGTTGTCGGCGGCATCGAGATTCCCCCGGTGCAGCGCTTGGTGCTTGGTTATGAGGCCGGCGCAGATTACATCAACCCCGACATCGAGGTGCAAAGCGTCTACATCGACAGCTTCACCGACCGCGCTCGTGGTGCCGAGGCGGCCCGCAGCTTCATCGCGGAAGGCGCAGACGTGATCTTTGGTGCCGGCGGCCAGACTGGCTCGGGCGGCATTGCCGCAGCCGCGCAGCAGGGCGTGTTCGTGCTTGGCGTCGACCAGGACGAGTACTTCACCACCTTCACCGGTGGCGCAACTCCCGGCGCGGACAAACTGCTTTCGAGCGCGATCAAGCGGGTGGATAACGCCGTGTTCAATGCCATCGAGCAGGCCACCGACGACACGTTCGAGGGCGGTACAGTTGTCTTCAACGCCGCCAACGAGGGCGTCGGCCTCGCGCCGTTCAATGATGCCGACGCAGCCATTTCAGCTGAGGTCAAGGCCAAGCTAGATGAAATTCAGGCAGGCCTGGCCGATGGCTCGATCAAGACCGAGGTTGTGCTGCCGTAGTCAAGCAAGGGGCTAGGAACTAGGGGCTAGGGTTAGCACAAAGATCTACAAGATGGAACTACCTAACTCCTAGCCCCTAGTCCCTAGTCCCTAGCCCCTAGTCCCTAGCCCAAGGTGATCTATGCCCCCCGTGCTCGAAGTTCGCAACATCACCAAGCGTTTCCCTGGCGTGCTTGCCAATGATCAGGTCAGCTTCACGCTGGAGCCGGGTGAAATTCACGCCTTCCTTGGCGAAAACGGTGCCGGTAAATCAACGCTCATGAATATCCTCTATGGCCTTTATCAGCCAGATGAGGGTGAAATCATCATCAATGGTGAACAGGTTGCCCTTCACAGCCCCCTTGACGCAATCAGCCGGGGACTTGGCATGGTTCACCAGCACTTCATGCTCATCCCAACCGTTACGGTAGCCGAAAATGTCATGCTGGGCAAAGAGATTACACGCGGCCCATTGCTCGACCGCGCGACCGCCAGCAAGCGCATCCGCGATCTTTCAGAGCAGTACGGCCTGGCGATTCCGCCCGACGCGCTTGTCGAAGACCTGCCGGTAGGCGTGCAGCAACGTGTCGAGATCGTCAAAGCGCTGTATCGCGGTGCCGATATTCTTATTCTGGATGAACCGACCGCAGTGCTGACTCCTCAGGAAGCCGAAGACCTTTTCAAAGTCATTTTCTCGCTGCGCGATCAGGGCAAAGCGATTATTTTTATCAGCCATAAATTGAAAGAAGTGCGCCGGATCGCCGACCGTATTACCGTGCTGCGGCGCGGGCGTGTGGTTGGCAGCGCCGATCCGCAAACAGCCACCGAAGCGCAACTAGCCACGATGATGGTAGGCCGCGAGGTGGTACTGAAGGTCGAGAAGGGCCAGGCTCACCCCGGCCAAGTCGTGCTTTCGGTTCAATATCTTACCGTGATCGACGATCGTGGTACGCTCGCCGTCGATCAACTCTCGCTCGAGGTATTCGCCGGCGAGGTTCTGGGCATCGCCGGCGTACAGGGCAACGGCCAATCCGAGCTGGTTGAGGCGATTACTGGGCTGCGCAGCGCCATTTCTGGCAGCGTCCGACTGCTTGGCAAGGAAGTTACGAACACTGCTTCGCGCGTGCTGTATGAAGCGGGCATGGGTCACATCCCCGAAGACCGCCATCGCCACGGCATGGTGACCAGCTACTCGATTGCCGACAACATGGTGCTCTCGACCTACTATAACGACCCATTCGCCAAAGGATGGGTGTTGAATTCTGCTGCAATCAATACGAACGCCGCAACACTTGTCGAAAAATTCGATGTGCGCACGCCGAGCATCGAGACACCAGCCGGCAAGCTTTCTGGTGGCAATCAGCAGAAGGTGGTCGTCGCACGTGAGTTTTCGCGGCCACTCAAACTCCTGATTGCCGCACAGCCGACCCGCGGCATCGACGTTGGCTCGATTGAATTTATCCACAAAGGCATCGTGCGCCAGCGCGACGAAGGCACCGGCGTGTTGCTTGTTTCAGCTGAACTCGACGAAATTCTGGCCCTGGCCGACCGCATCGCGGTAATGTTCAAAGGCAAAATCATCGCAATGTTACCAGCAGTCCAGGCCACGCGCGAAGGTCTCGGCTTGCTGATGGCAGGCGTAACCAATCAGCAGTCGGTTACGCCCGCGCCCGATGATCTAGATTTCGCCATCGCAGCATCCCCCGACGCTGGTGCCAACGCACCGGAGCCACCCCAGGCACCGGTTTAATCGAGAGGTTGCTATGTCTCGTGCGCCTGCTACCACACCATCCCGCGCAGCAATCGACTGGCGAAACGTATTTTTTAGTGTGCTCGTGCCAATCCTGGCGATCTTCACTGCGCTGCTGATCGGCGCTGGTATCATTTGGGCCACTGGAGCAAATGTCGCTGCTGCCTACACTGGCTTGTTCAGTGGTGCCTTTGGCGGCGTGCAAGCCATTTCTAACACGCTCGTCGAAGCGACGCCCTTTATGTTTGCGGGTCTCGCAGTGGCAGTTGGCTTCAAGTGCGGTTTGTTCAACATCGGCGCGGAAGGCCAGCTGGCGATGGGTGCGATCTCGGCGGCAGTTGCTGGCTTCGCAATCACCGGGTTGCCAACATTTATTCATCTGCCGTTGGCGCTCGTGATCGGCGCGCTCGGCGGCGCGTTCTGGGGCGCTATCCCTGGGTTTCTGCGGGCACGCACTGGCGCACACGAGGTCATCGTGACGATCATGATGAACTATATCGCCATCCGGCTAACCGATTACCTGATCAAAGGGCCATTGCGCGATCGAAACGCCAGCGCGCCCCGCACGCCCAACATCTTAGAAAGCGCGCAGCTGCCCCTGCTGCTTGGGCCTGAGTATCGCCTCCACGCTGGTTTTCTTATCGCTGTCATCATGGCCTTTTTCATCAACTGGCTGCTCAACCGTACCACCACTGGCTTCGAGATTGGTACTGTCGGCGCAAATCCTGGTGCGGCCCGCTATGCTGGCATCAGCATCACCCGTAACTTCGTGCTGGCTATGTCGATGAGCGGCGCGCTCGCCGGACTGGCTGGCGCTGTCACGGTGCTGGGCGTGGAGCGCAATCTCAAGGCATCCTTCTCGGCAGGCTATGGCTTCGACAGCATCGCAGTCGCACTGCTCGCCAAAAGCAACCCAATCGGTATCATCCCCGCCGCGATCTTCTGGGGCGCGTTGCGCAATGGCGCGGGCCTGATGCAGCTGCAAAGTGGTATCTCGATTAATCTCATTAACATCATTCAGGCCCTCGTGATTGTTTTCGTGGCAGCCCCAGATATTATTCGCCTGATCTACCGCATTCCAAAAACCGGCGACCAGCAGGCCGTATTTACCCGTGGCTGGGGAAGCTAATCGAGGACATTATGAAGCCGTTCTTTAATCGCTTCCGCGTTGTCGGCTTGGTTGGAATTGTTTTTGCCGCGCTGCTCTTCTGGCTTGTTGCTCAACAAGTACCGTGGGAAGCATTCTCGACCTTGCGCATTACGTACCCTGGCGCACGCCCAGTCGACCCGCCACTTCTCGATATCCCACTGCCCACACTGATCACTGTATTGATCATCTCACTTGGCCTGATCGTCGGCGGCATCTATACAATGCTGCGCCAGCAGGCTCAACTGATTCCCTGGTATGTTGGCTCGATTATTTTTGCAACCATGTTCACAATTCTGATCTGGGCTAGCGTCGAACGCAGAGTGGATATTGTCGACATGTTCGCCCGCATGGTACGGCTCGCAACACCAATCGCGCTTGGGGCAATGGCGGGTATCCTCTGTGAGCGCTCCGGCATCGTCAACATCGCAATCGAAGGCCTTATGCTAACTGGCGCATGCGTTGGCTTTATTATCGCGCTGTTAGCGGGCAACCCTTGGGTGGGCATCCTGGGCGCGATGGCCGCCGGCGGCGCGATCGTGATGCTCCATGCACTCCTGTCGATTCGATTCAAGACCGACCAAATCATCAGCGGCACCGTGATCAATATTCTTGCTGTCGGCGCTACCGGATTTATGCGCACGGCCATTATTCTTCCCCTTCAAGCACAGGGCAACACCGGCGCATCACTGCCAATTCTGCCAATCCCACTACTATCACAAATTCCTATTCTTGGCCCGATTCTGTTCACACATCAGCCGATCGCCTACGCAATGCTGCTGCTCGTGCCGATTTTGACCGTGCTCCTCTTTCGAACGCCGTGGGGGTTACGCACACGCTCGATCGGCGAGAACCCGCGTGCGGCTGACACCATGGGCATAGATGTGATTCGCATGCGCTACATGAACGTGTTCCTAGCAGGCTTGATTGCCGGCCTTGCAGGCGCGTGGCTTTCGCTTGAAGCGACGTTCAACTTCGACGATCTCATGACAAACGGGCGTGGTTTTATCGCACTGGCCGCAATGATCTTTGGCAACTGGATGCCCTTTGGTGCGCTTGGTGGCGCGATGCTGTTCAGTTTTTCTGATGCCCTACAAATAAAGATTCAAAGCTTCGACTTCGCACTACCCCCGCAATTCATTCAAATGCTGCCATATATCATCACGATCGTAGTGCTTGCCGGCGTTGTGGGCCGCACACGCGCCCCAGCGGCGGTTGGAAAGCCATATGAAAAATAGTAGAAGGCGTGACACTAGTTGTCACATCTTCCTTTTATAATAAAGGAGATTACAAATATAACGAGGGAATAACTCATGAGCAACCCCACTTCCACGACTACACGGCTGAACGTAGTTGCGGGTATGCTTAACTGGCTTGGTCGCTGCCTTTTGATTGTGCCTGAGGCAGCGCTCTTGGTAGTCCTTCTCGCTGTGTATCCTGCGCTTGGTATGCCACTTACGCTTGCGCTAATAGTCGTGCTGCTGATCACCGTTTTCACGATACGCACGTTAGCTCTACAGATAGCCCAGTTAGCGATCGCGGCGGGTCGTCTTGACGACGCTAAAGCACTGCTTTGGCTAGCTCAGGTTCTCTACCCTTACTCTGCTGACACACTGGCGCTCCAGGGTACGCTTCTCATGGCCGAGGGCGCACTAGAACAGGCCGAGCAGGCACTCCGCAGCGCAGTCCGCCTTTTACCTACACAGCCAAGCTTCCATGTGGCACTCAGTAGTGCTTTAATTGAATTGGGGCGTCCGGTTGAAGCAGCGCGTTCAGCGAAACAAGCCTTAATGCTCGCACCTGAATTTGCTCAGGCATACCTGTGTTTAGCTGAAGCAGAACGCGCAAGCGGTACAACGAACGCGGGCACTGAAAAACTTCTACGCATCGGTCTTGGTTTCACAAAGCGGGCGGAAGAGCAGGTAGCCCTGCAATGTGCCCTAGCAGCATATCTCCTCAGCGAGCGTCGGATCGCTGAGGCGGCGCTTGTGCTGCGTGGCGTCGAAGCGATCTTGCCAGGTTGCCCTGCGCCACGCCGGGCTGCACTGCACAGCATGCTTGGCGAACTGCGCGTTTCTCAAGGACAAACCGAGCGCGTCCGCGAGCACTCCCAAAATGTAGAAGCGGCTGCCACTAAGGGTGGCAACCTAACTCCAGATTGGCGTACAACATAATTTCATTAAGAGTTATGCAGTTGTCCAACAGATTTCATTTCTCCTGCAGCAGTCAAGGGAACAGCTACCTCTTGTTTCGTTTTTGGTGCTTTACACCAAAAAACGAAACAAGAGATAGCTGTTCCATGCTGCCGCAGGCTGAGGTCGCCAACTGCGCAAGTCCTACTTATGTGAAAAGAGGGGATTCATTGAGGCGAGGCCCTCAACGAATCCCCTCTTTTCATTGTGATGTTGTGCGTGCAACGCAGAGCGGCTTGTGGTAGAACGATCACATCAGTAGCGTCCATTGAGGGTATCACGGAGGCGAGCTATAGTGCGCCTCCGTGATGATCACATCGAATAGGGCCTTGTGCTAGTTAAACCTAGGTTGGAAACACCAATTGCTTGATCCGCAACCAGTCGGGGTTGCCACGCAAGCGATTGAGATAGATGCACAACGTGTGGGCGGTAAGCTT
>JACMIM010000314.1 GCA_014381165.1 Roseiflexaceae bacterium | reverse complement strand
GAAGCCCAAAACGCTGCCACGCGCCAGCACCAGCACACCCTGGGCGATGTCCTGGCCAACCGTGTGGATGCTCTCGCCCGCCTGGAGTTCGCGCTGGATGCGCAGCACACCGGCTTCTTCCTCGGTCTGCTCGACCATGATCACAGCATCGGCACCCGCCGGCACGGGCGCACCGGTCATGATCCGTACCGCCGTGCCAGGGCCGAGTGTGATGCCGCGGGCTGAACCTGCGGTGAGTTCGGCCAGCACGCGGCGGGGCTGCACCCCGTCCTCGGCGCGCAGGGCGTAGCCATCGACCGCCGCCTTGGGCAGATCGGGCAGGCTAGCCGGGGCCGTGATGTCCTCGGCCAGCACGCGCCCGTCGCCGGTCAGCGCGTCGATCTGCTCGGTGGCCAGCACTGGCGTGTGGGCGGCAATGATTCGCATAGCCTCATCGACCGAAACCATAGGATAGGGCGATTCGCGCCGCATTGGATTCATAAAGGTTCTCAGATACATTATTGACATTTGCCGTCGGGGCGGGCCTTGTGCTCGCCTACAAAGCAAACGCCGCCCGCAATGCATCAAATCGTATTTTAATCTTCAGTTTCCGCGATGTTATAATAGCACGTGTAAACAACCGCACGCCTAGAGGCGGCGGTTTTGTGCTCGCTGTTCCTAATTGCTCAGGCGCAGCACATTTGGGAGGTTTACGGCTCCCACACAGGAAATATTGATTGCGGCGTTGGCATCCGCGTGTGCCCTATAGCCGCAGCGACGGCACAGGAACGAGGCTTGATTTTGGCGGTTTGCTTGTTCACAATGCCCACAGGCGCTACAGGTACGCGATGTGTTGCGCGGGTCAATGTAGACCATGCAGACACCTGCTTGCACTGCTTTGTATGCAACAAACTGCCGAAGTTGTGCAAAGGCCCAACTCGAACGAGTACGGCGCTGCCCGTGTCGAACCGTTTTGTCTGTACGCTTCCTGATATGCTTCAGGTCTTCGAGCGCCAGTGCCTTACGGGCCGTACTCGCTTTACCAACAAGCTGCTTGCTGACCTCGTGGTTGACGTGCTTCTGAAACCGATGCTCGCGGTTGGCAATCTGTCTGAGTCGCCATCGGGAGCGGCGGGTATTTGCCAGTTGCAAGCGGCGGCGATGCTGATAGCATTTGTCACGCACCAGTCGCACCTGTACGCCGCTGTACTGTGTTCCGTCCGAGTCAGTCGCAATGTTCACGATGCCCAGATCGACGCCGAGAACACCCCTCGGCTCGTCAGGTTTGGACGCAGCCTGCGACTGCGTGATGTGCAAATACCACACGCCCTGACGGCGAACCAGTTCTGCGCCACCGATGTTCCAGCTTGGGTCGGAGAGCGTACGGCGTTGAAAATCGCCAGGCACAAGCTGTCCAATCACGCGACCGCGGATCGTGTTCAAGCTCACTCGATCAAGGCTCATCAAACGGTAGGTATGCGCGTCATAACGAACACTGCTATCAGCAGCAAAGCAGGGACACGTGGAACTCTTGTTGCTTTTCGCAGCGCTTACCGCTTCGGCGGCTTTATCTCGGGCACAGCACGCGAGTTGCGCGCCCAAACCAAACTGAACGCGCGTTGGGCCGTAGACAACGTGATGCAGCTTGTTTTTGTTGACAATGCCTTGCTCCCACGCGACGGTGGCGCAATAGCTGGCCGCTTGATTGAATGCGACTTGGGTGGCGCAGAGCGCCGCCGCCGCCGCCGTATCAAGCGCCACCTTAACGCAGACAGTACGTGTGGAGAATCGTTGTGCCATAGGTCTAGTATAGCACATTTGTGCGCACCCGCTACATTGGAGGCGGCATTCCTCCGCACGCCGAAAGGTGGCGGTTTCCTGCCGTACTTTCTATGATTATGCTACAGGCATTTCTCGCGGCGGCCATCCCGACCGCACTGTATAGCTTGCTGATCTGGTGGCTCGACCGCTACGAGAAGGAGCCGCTGCATCTTATTTTCGCGGCCTTCTGGTGGGGTGCTATCCCGGCGATCGCGCTGGCCGTGCTGGTCGAATTCGTCCTGGCCGTACCAATCGAGCAAGGGCCGCTCGGCCCTGATTCGGTGCGCTGGGGCTTGGCCCCACTGGTCGAGGAGCTGCTCAAGGCGCTGGCGCTCGCAGGCCTGTTTGTGTGGGCGCGCAGCGAGTTCGACGGCCCGCTGGACGGAATCGTGTATGGCGCGCTGATCGGCTTTGGCTTCTCGATGACCGAGAACGCTTTGTATTTTATCAGCTTCGGCGATGTCGGGGCGCTGTTCTGGGTGCGCGCAGTACTGTTTGGCCTGAACCATGCGTTTTTTACCAGCATGGTCGGCCTGGCGATCGGCGCAGTACGCTACCAGCACGGCGTGGGCATCAAGCTGCTGGCGCTACTGGGCGGACTGTCGCTGGCGATCGTGTTTCACGCCGCGCATAACTACCTCGTGCTGTCCTTCCAAGGGCTTGGATTAGTCTACTCTTGGATCGTGCAGTCGACTGGCATTCTGGCCGTGCTGCTGATCGCCGTGCTGGCCTGGCGGCACGAGATGGGCTGGCTGCGCGATGAACTGGGCGATGAGGTGCGCGGTGGGATTATCTCCGCTCAGGACTACAGCGAGATCGTTTCATCTGCTGGGAAGATGCGCCGACAGCTGCGGGCCTTGGCTGAGGGCGGCCTGCCGCACCTGTTGCGCGTGCGCCACCTGCACCACCTGATCACCGAACTCGCCTTCTGCAAATCCAAACAGCGGCTGGCCGACCGCTACCAAGACTGCGATCAGATCGATCACCTGCGCCGCCAGATCGTGAGCCTGCGCGACGAACTGGCCAACCGGGCCGAGGCCTGGGCCTGAACTCACGATGCACGTCCTGCAACTCACAGTTCTCCGCAGCCGTCGTACCACTAGCCCCTGTTTCCACTACGAGGAGAAGAGCATGACACAAGCCCTGAAATCGGTCGACCAGATCCCAACAGTTGAGTACACCCCCGAATCACTGTATAACCGGCTGCCGCAATTCGTGGCCTGGGCGCGCGAACTAGGGCCGGTGGTCAAGCAGGATTGGCCAGATGGCGGGCGCGTGGTCTACCTGATCGGGGCCGAGGCGAACAAGCTCGTGATGCAAAGCCAGCGCGAGCAGTTCAGCCACGATCTCGGCTGGACGCCCAACATTGGCGAGACGCTTGGCAAAGGCCTGCTGAACATGGATCCGCCCGAGCACGACCGCCACCGCAAAATGATGAATCCGGCCTTTGCGATCGCCTACATGTCGCGCTACTTACCAGTCATGAACCGGCTGATCAGCGAGCGCGCCCGCGACTGGGTTGAGCGTGGCGAGGTCGATCTGTTCGAGGAAACTCGCAAGATCACCTTCGACGTAGCCGCCGAGACGCTGGTTGGTTTCCGCGCCGGGCCGCAGGTCGATCTGCTGCGGGAGCTGTTCTTCAAGCTGATCAATGGTGACGGGCAGCAGTTTGCCAGCGAGGCCGAGTGGATGCAGTCGGTTCTACCGATCCGCGATCGGCTGATGGGCGAACTGGTGCGCCTGATCGAGGCGCGGCGCGGTATTCCCGCCGACGACCGCAGCGACATCCTGGCCATGATGGTGAATGCCCGCGACGAGGATGGCAACGGCCTGAGTGTCGAGCAAATGCTGGGCCACGTCAACATTCTGCTGGTGGCTGGCCACGAGACCACCACCACGCTCAGCGCCTGGCTGCTGTACCTGCTCTCGACGCACCCCCAGCAATTGGCAGTGGTTCAGGCCGAGGTCGAGGCGCTGGCGGGCCGCGAGGGTGAAATCACGCTTGAGGCAGTCAGGGCGATGAAGCAGCTTGGCTACGCGGTGCAGGAGGCGGGCCGTATGTACCCGCCGGTGGCAATGGTGCCGCGTGGCGTGCTAGAGGATGTAGAGTTTGGCGGCTATCTGCTGCCCAAGGGGACGTTCGTGTTTCTGCCGATCGGCGCGGCCCATTGGGACGCGGCGATCTTCCCTAACCCGGAGCGATTCGAGCCGGAGCGTTTCGCCCCGCCGCGCGAGGAGGACAAGCGCACGCCCTACGCCCTGGCGACCTTTGGCGGTGGGCCGCGCATCTGCATCGGCGTGAACTTCGCGCGGGTGGAAGTTACCGCCATGGCCGCCGAGATTCTGCGCCGCTTCACGCTCACGCCGGTCGCGCCAGAAGAAGTGCGACAGATCTACCCCGGTATCATTGGCCAGCCCGAGAAGGGCATTCGCGTGCGGGTCGAAGCGCGGTGAGATGACGAGATGACGAGATGACAAGGTGACAAGATGACAAGGTGACAAGATGATGGAATATGTCATCTTGTCATGCTGTTAAGGCTGCCATAGACCTTATGAAGAGGGAAACTCGCGATCTATAATCTCAAGCACCGCTGTATGCAGTTGAGGCTTGACTGCTTCACCGATGATCTCGATGCTGCGTGCGACAGCGCGTTTAAGCGTTTCGTCGGCTAGAAAGGTCGACTGGTCAAGTCCCGCGCTAACCTTTGCGAGGTAGCGTGTTTCGTCAAGAATATGCTGCAAATACTCATGCGCTGACCGCGACATATTCAACCTCATCAAGAATGCGCGGGCCGATATACGGGCTGAGTGATTCAGGCGTAACGATGTCAACATTACGCCCGAGGAGATCTTCTAAAAAGAAGGCAAGTTGCATGTAGTGCTGAAAACTCTTTTGGTGTGGCTCAAACTCAACGAGAATATCAACATCACTCTCCTGATGCTGCTCATCACGAATAAACGAGCCAAACAGCCCATATCGGCGCACACCAAACCGACGTAATGCTGAGTGATGTGTTCGTAGAACCGAAAAGACCTGCTCTTTTGCCTCGACCTGCATCGTACACCTCGCTAATGAGCAGTATTGATTTGATTATACCACGGTGCTTCAGCAGGGAACTTTATCACTAATCAAGGGAAATTGCTTGGGCCTAAGAGCGTGATCAGAAACTATTCTTTTGGATGTAACCGATTGAGTAGCATTGCGATTGAACCAAGATAGATAAACGACTCACTCACATCTTGATTGCGATTATACTCACGACTGGCAAGTCGATTGCGTCCTGCCCATGCAATTGATCGCTCAACGACCCACCGCTTTGGAATAACGGCAAATCCTTTTTGTCCAACAGGTTTCTCAATGATATTGAGCTTCAGCTTCGTATTCTTTTCCATCCACGCAGATAAACCAGATTTATACCCTTCATCGACGCGAACCTCCTGCATGTTTGGAAATTCCTGGTGATGTGCGGCCAAGAGCCATTCTGCTCCTTCTGTGTCCGAAATATTGGCCGGATGTACCAACACGCGCAATAAAAACCCGTTCGTATCAACCCAAAACTGACGTTTGCGTCCGTTTATTTTTTTTAGCCCCGTCGATGCCGCGTTCGCCACCTACTTCTGTCGTCTTGGTTGATTGTGAGTCCAGCACGCTGATAGATGGTTCTTCATCACGCGCTAACGCTTTTCGTGCCGCTTTGCGCAACGCATCGTTCAGGTTGATGAAGGTTCCATCCGCATTCCATTTGTCAAAATAGTACCGTATTGCGCCCATCGGCGGAAAATCGGTTGGCAGGAGCCGCCATTGACAGCCAGTTCGATTTTTGTAGAGCAACGCGTTGACAATTGCCCGGAGATCAATTTCGGTCGGACGACCACCCTTCGGCGAGGTGGTCGTGACCATGGGTTCGATGATTGCCCATTGCGCGTCAGTCAGATCGGTCGGGTAGTGGGTCGCGTACAGGCGGCGCTCGCGCTTCGGCATACGATACTTCTCCGCATCAGAAAGCTCTATTCACCATCATGATACCACAAATTCAAGTTTCTGATCACGCTCTCATTTCGACGGCTGTCTTCCTCGTATTGGTGTATCAAAAGCGCACATATTTTGTAACTGGGATTGGGTTCTGATACACTGATCATTCATTCATTGCAAATAAAAACGGGAGCTTAACTAGCCGCAGCAGCCCAACACCG
>JACMIM010000313.1 GCA_014381165.1 Roseiflexaceae bacterium | reverse complement strand
GGTACGCGTACACGGGTTGCGGGCAAATGCTTCGCCGCTACCCCGCGCCCTGCCACCATCGATGGTACGCGTACACGGGTTGCGGGCAAATGCTTCGCCGCTGCCAGCACCACCAACCCCCACGCCGCCAGCACGCACAGCAGCCCGTACAGCGAGGAATAGTAGCGCATGGTGGTCACGAATTGGCCACCCTGCCAGGCGAAGTAGAAAGTCACCCAGGCCCAGGGCAGCAGGTGCGCCAGGTTGCCGCGCCGGATGAGCTGCCAGCCCGCCACAACCCAGGCTGCCAGCGCCGCCAGACCCAGTGGCAGCCCCAGGCCCCACAGCAGGATGTTTTGCAGCGGGAACAGAAACGGCGTGCGCCCGGCCCATTGTTGCTGCGGCGGCGAATCGGCCTCGCCACTGACAAACGTGCTGATCCGCTGGATGTTCTCAATAAAGCGCTCGTCGGGCAGCACGTCGATAAAGCTGGTGCCGCGAAAGGCGTCCGGCTGAAGCAGGCGGAAGGACAGCAGCGCCAGCCCGCCGGCGAAAGCGAGCAGGAGTGACAGGGTGACAACCTGACGTGGTGACGAGATGGCCGTGTGTGATCGATCCGTAGTGTCTTCTTGACCGTTGGGGAGCGGATCGCGCCGCAGCAAGCGCACGGCCACCGCCAGCACACCCAGCAGCCCCAAGGTCGCCAATGTTACTCGGCACGACATTGCCGCGCCAATGCTCAGGCCCAGCATGCCGAACGAGATCACACCGCCGTTCTGGGCGCAGCGCACCGCCCAATAGACCGCAGCCAGTACAAAGAAGCCGGTGGCCGCATCGACGGTAAAGAAGTGGGCCAGCTGGATGGGCAGCACCGCGCAGGCGTACAGCAGCGCCGCCAGCAGGCCCGCCCGCCGCCCATACAGCCGCAGCCCGATCAAAAAGACCAGCAGCAGCGAGCCAAGATCGAACAGTGCCGACCAAGTGCGCCCGACTTTGAAAATCTCATAGTAGCCGGTCAGGTCACGGCCCTCGGCATTCAAGGCTTGCTGAAGCCAGACCAGCTTCGGCACTGCCAGGTCGGGGTTCACGATCTTGCGCTGGTAGTCGGCAAGGCTGGTATCCTGGCAAGGTTGGCCAATTGTTATGCTGGGGTCGCTGTACTCCGGGCGATTCACGCAGGCCGGCAATACCTGCTGTGGCGAAAGCATCACGGCAGCGTACTGGGTCAGCGTTTGCGGCAGCAGGCCGTAGACATACCAGTTATTCTTGGTGTAATTGCGCGGGTTGAGCGGGTTGCGCGCCGAATCGAGGTACTCATCGAAGCTCGCCGGCACATGCAGCATGGACGCGACATCGGTGAAGAAGCGCTCGTCCGGATGCAGGCGCGAGGATGGCTCGTCCCAGGTGATCAGGCTCAGAAAGCGCAGATGCGCGCCGATCAGTAGAATGGCGAAAAGCGCGAGCAGGGTAGCCCAGCGGCGGCGGGCGGCGCGCGGCGCAGCAGATGTGTTGGAGGTCATAAGCGAAATGAGCATTCCTATGGGTGGAAAATTGCAGCGCAACGCCGCCGCGAACCCGGCCCACACGCGCTACCCTGTATTATATGGATGTTTGGGTGATTCGTCCACCCATCGCGGTTGCCGGGTGCCGCCCCACCGTGCTACAATGGGGCGGAAAAGCTTTACAGCGACTATGTTGAACACAGCGTTGCAATCTATGGATGTCCCATCGGTCATCACAATCGACGGTCCGGCTGGCGCGGGCAAGAGCACGCTCGGCGAGCTGCTAGCCCGGCGGCTGGGCTACCTGTATTTCGACACGGGCGTGATGTACCGGGCATTAGCTTACGCGGCTAGCATTGCTCAGATCGACCAAGACGATGCCGACACGCTGGGCCAGCTGGCCGAGACGACCACGATCGAGGTTAGCCCGCCCCATGTCGAGGATGGCCGACAGTACACCGTGCTAGTAGATGGACATGATGCAACATGGCAGATTCGCCGCCCGGAGGTCGAGGGTCTGGTTTCGGCGGTGGCCCGCCACCCGCAGGTGCGCCAGGTGCTGCGCCAGCGCCAGCGCCAGATCGGCCAGGCCGGACGTGTGGTTATGGTCGGGCGCGATGTCGGCAGCGTGGTCATGCCCGATGCGCCGCTGAAGATTTTCCTGGAGGCCTCGCTCGATGAACGCGCCCGCCGCCGCACTGCCGAGGTCAACGCCCGCGAGGGCCACGCCGATCAGCAGCGCGTTCGCGCCGATGTCGCACGCCGCGATGCGCTCGACCGCCACGTCATGCAACCAGCCCCCGACGCGCTGATCATCGACTGCGACCCGCTCACGCCTGAGCAGGAGGTCGAGTTGATTCTGGCGCATATTCGGCGAATATAGCACGCAACACGCAACAGGATACACCCATGCTCGAAGCAACGCTGATCGTCATCCCGGCAGTGGTGTTGGTGCTCACAGTCCTTTCGCGCTTGTACGAAAGCGGCGAAGATCTCGATTTGGAGCCGGATGAGTACATTATCCGCACAGCATACCGGCATTGGGTCATTATCTTCGTCCAGTGCTTTTTGTTTGGCGCAGCCGCCTTGCTGTTCTTTGCGACCGCCTTCTACCGCTCGATCGGCGGCACACTGATTAGTGGTGGAGTCGGCGAAACCGGCATGGATATCGCCAACATTTTGCTGCTTGTTGTGGCGGTTGGCTTGCTCGTGGTGCGGCTGTGGCTTGGCCGCCAAGCGCGCGAAAAGAAGCAGCGCATGCCGCTGTGGCAGCGGCTGCTGTTTTTGTTTATTCTGGTCACACTGGGCTTTCTGATAACGTTTCGCTATGATGGCGGGCGGGTGTTCTCTATTCAAACGGCGAACGCAGCCGGGCTTGACCTGCTCAATGCCCTGATGATCAGCATTGGCCTGGTTCTGGTGACGATCGGCATCTACACCTACTTCGACCTGAAGGACGATTCGCTGGTGCTGACCAACTTTCGCGTGCTGCGCCGCGAGGTGCAGGAAATCCCGGTGCTGGGGCAGATCATCGAACTGGTGCTGCGCCGCAAACTGGTGCTGCGCGAGTTCCTCCAGCAGATGGTGATCGAGGATGTGCAGCAGGTCAATGTCAAGCAAGATAACTACTTCGAGTACTATCTGTATAAGTTCTTTCAGCTACTGGAGCGTTTTGGTGTGCGCGGCTACAAGCGCTATGGCACGTTGGTCATTCAGTCGTTGAGCTTCCAGAATATCATCTTCCCCGATGCGGCAGCCCCTGCCGACATGCAAAAAGCTATTCTCGATCAGGTCGGCGAGATCAAGCGCAGGGAG
This sequence comes from Roseiflexaceae bacterium, assembly GCA_014381165.1. GTDB lineage: Bacteria > Chloroflexota > Chloroflexia > Chloroflexales > Roseiflexaceae > JACMIM01. The sequence goes on along the minus strand of JACMIM010000313.1, from coordinate 3,329 downwards.
ACACCCGAAGCACTGCTCCAACGCACGCTCGAGGAGCAAGTCTGGGGCGGCCAGCGGCCAGCCCAGCGCCGGTTTCAGCGCGCGCGTGTGCAGCAAAGCGCTGGCCTGTTCAGCGGGCTATTTCCGCCCAACCCAGAGTATATCGACGACAACAAAGGCACGATTATCTGGCGTCCAGCCTGGCTGTACATTCTCTTCCGCATGCTGCGGGCCTTTGGCGCCCTGGCCGTGGCCTTGGCCGCCGCCGTGCTGGTCAACAGCTATCTCGATATCGAACTATGGCTGCTGTTAGCAGTGATCATTCCTGCGGTGCTGGGCCTGCTGTTTTGGGCCTGGTGGATTTACGATACGTACCAGCACGACCTGTACATCCTGAACAGCGAGCGGCTGATCGACGAGGACAAGGCCCCGTTTGGCCCAACCAATCGGCGCGAGGCCGAGCTAACCTCGATTCAGGATGTGATGTTCGAAGAGTCTTTCGTCGAGGGCCTACTGGGTTTCGGCCAGGTAACTGTTCGCACTGGCGGCGGCGGCAATAGCGAATTCACTTTTGCACATGTGCCAAATCCGCGCGAGGTGCAGGCTCAAATCAACGCCTATGTGGTCGAACAGCGCCGCGCCCGCGAGGAGAAGACCCGCCAGCAGACCATCCAGGCGATTACACAGTACCATCTGCTTCAGGCCAAATACGACGAACTGCTTAAGCCCGACATGATCGATCGACTGGTTGGCCGCACCTTGGAGAGTATGAGTCACTCGACCAAGCCGGACGATGCTGCGACCATAGCTGTGATCGAGGCCGCGCGCGCAGAAGCTCGCGGCAGCGCCAAGAGCGAACTCCGCAACCTTATCCGGCGGCTGATCCGCCGCCAATCCCGAGGTCGAGCGTGAAGAAAACTGTCGGTCACTCCTCAGCCCTCAGCCCTCAGCCTTCAGCCCTCAGCTACCGGCTGTTGCTCTTGTGTATGGCCGTATTCACGCTGCTGCTGCCTGCATCAACGGCACAGGGCCAGCAACCTGCCCCAATCACTATCACGGTCGAGGCTGGCTTTGGCGGCACCTACCGCATCCGCGAATGGTTTCCTGTGCATGTGACGGTGGCGAACGATGGGCCGGATGTGCGCGGCTGGCTGGAGTGGCGCGTTTCCAACCAGAGCCAGGGCCGTTTTCGCCAGGATATCGAGCTGCCGCGCGGCTCGCGCAAGCAGGTCACGTTCTATGCAATCGCCGAGGATTACACAAGTGATGGCGCTGTCGCACTGGTCGAGAATAATCGCGACTTGGCGGTGCAGCGGCTGCGCGTCGATGTGATCGATAGCGACCAACTGCTGGTTGGCGTGGTGAGCAGTGATCCCGGCCTGCTGAATAGCCTTACCAGTGTGCAATCGGCGGGCTTTCGCACCAGCTTTGTCAACCATATCGGCTTGGCCAGGCTGCCAGAGCAGCCGCGCGCACTCCAGCCACTTTCGCTGCTGGTGCTGCACGATCAAGATACAGCCACGCTAACCAACGCGCAGCGGCGGGCCTTGGCGCTGTGGGTCGATCTTGGCGGCCATTTGGTGGTCAGCGGCGGCAGCAGCGCCAAGCTGACAGCTGCGGGCGTTGCCGATCTGCTGCCGGTGAGCATCGGCGACGGCTTTGCGCAGGCATCGCTTCAGCCGCTGGCGAACGTGAGCGCAACCGCAGGCACCCAGCTCGCAGGCGAGATCACGGTCAATCAGGTCACGCCGCTGCCCGACAGTACGACCTTTCCTAAGCAAACCGACAGCGCACTGATCTACCAGCGCCAGGCCGGCGCTGGCAGTGTTACCTTTTCGACCTTTGACCTTGGGGCGCTGCGCAGCTGGGGTGGCGAGGCGGATATGTGGGAGCAGGTGCTCGACCTTCAGCCGCATAATTCACTCAGCTCAGTCTCGCGCCAGCAGCAGTTCAGCGCGCTTGACGATGTGCTTCAGCTGCGCACCCTGGTGCTGCTGCCGGTGCCAGTGCTATTTGGGTTGCTGGCGCTGTACATCTTGGCAATCGGGCCGATCAACTACCTGGTGCTGCGCCGACTCAACCGGCTCAACTGGGCATGGTTGACCATTCCGCTGATCGTGGTAACGTTTGTCGGGGCGAGTTACATGGCTGGGCGGATCACACGCGGCACCGAGATTCAGCTGGCCCAGGTGACAGTGGTGCAGGGCCGCGAGGGTAGCAAGGATGGGCTGTTCACCAGCTACAATGGCCTGTTCTCGCCAAGCCGCGACCGCTACACGCTCGGCAGCCCAGGCGCGCTGATCGACGAACTGCGCAGCTTCGACGACCCACCTGGCGGCGAGGGCGTTGTCGTGAATGGCGACCAGGGTGGCGAGCTGCGCGACACACTGGTAAATATCGGCGCTATCCGCACGGTGCTGGTCGAGGGGATGACAGAAACAGGCGTGGACGTTGCCAGTACGCTGCAAAGTGGCAATGGCCGTATTTCCGGCGAAGTGCGCTACCAAGGCAGCCTGCCACTCGAGGATGCCGTGATCGTTCGCGACCGGGCGGCTCAGTTCATCGGCACGCTTCAGCCTGGCGGCAGCAGCGCCGTCGATCTCGACCTCAGCCTGACCGATTTCCCCTGGTCGCTCAGTCTGGCCGAGCAAAACTCGATCGACCGCCAGCAGTTGCTCACCCGCCTGGCCGATGTTGCCCAGTACAATCAGGCGCTCACCGATCCAAGCGGCGTGTATGTGTTTGGCTGGCGGCCCAACCCGACCGTCGATCTGACCATCAATACTCAGCTCGGTCAGGCTCAGGGCGTGACGCTGTATGTGATTCGGCTAAACAACTGACCGAATGCAAAAGGCGATGCTCCTTGGACTTACGCAGTTGGCACCTTCAGCCTGCGGTAGCATGGAACATCTATCTTTTTTGTTTTGTTGTTTGGTACAAAGCACCAAACAACAAAACAATTATTCGTTGTTTCCACCCCCGCCACGGGCGAAATAAAAACGCTTGGGCAACTGCGTAACTCCTTGTTCTTTCAGAAGTTTTGTACGTTGCACGCACGTTTTCTATGCTCGATTCGCTCGCATCGTATTTTGCCGCCCACGCAATGGCACGGCCTGGCTCGCTCGTGATTGTGGGTGTGTCAGGCGGAGCCGATTCGCTATGCCTGCTACACGCGCTGTGGCAGCTGCGCGAGCGGCTGGGGTTGCGGCTGCATGTGGCGCATATCGATCACATGCTGCGCGGCGCGGCGGGGCGCGCCGACGCGGCGTTTGTGGCCGCCGCCGCTACAGCGTGGGGCTTGCCAGTTTCGGTAGAACGTATCGACGTAGCGGCGCTGGCCGCATCTGAGC
>JACMIM010000312.1 GCA_014381165.1 Roseiflexaceae bacterium | reverse complement strand
GAGGAGCGGGCGACAATGCTCGCTGCGTGCGGGTCCGACGTTCGCCAGCGCGCACAGTGTGTGCGCGCAATGCGTTCTTTTCTGTGCTTACGGAGGCGTCCCATGCATATGCTCCTCGCGGTTGCGAGTAAACACGGCAGCACACACGAGATCGCCGATGTGCTCGCCGCTGAACTGCGGCTGGCCGGCCATCGCGCCGAGGTGTACGACGCGGCCGCCGCGCCATCGCCGCGTGCGTATGATGCGGTGATTCTTGGCAGTGCCATCTACGCGGGCAGCTGGCTGTTCACGGCGAAACACTTCGTCGAGCGCTACCGCGCCGAACTCGTTGGGCTACCGCTCTGGGTGTTCAGCAGCGGGCCACTTGGCGCGGAGAACCCGCAGCCCCACGATGACCCACAGCAGCTTGCTGCCGCACTGGGCGCGCTGCCGGTGCGTGATCACAAGGTGTTCGTCGGCAAGCTCGACACACACGATCTCAACGTAGCCGAGCGACTGATTGCCAAGGTCGTTCGTGCGCCGACAGGAGATTTCCGCGATTGGGACGCGGTGCGTAGCTGGGCGCACGAGATAGCCGCTGGGCTGCCCATACCGGCCGATGCCAGCGCCTGATAGGCGTGGCCACATCCGTGGAGGTAGTGGTGAACAGGGTGCTAGTGCAGACACAGCCGACGAAGGAGCGGGCGCATGACACGATATCGTGCAGCGCGAATCGTCGCATCAAGCGAGTTCTCAGATTGGCCTGATTTGGTTGCACGAAGCTTTGTCCAGGACTTTCGCTCGCTACCAACTTTCACTGCCCGCCGCAGGCGAAAAAGACTCCCTAAGCGAAAGTCCTGGTTAAGAATAATCTGGGTACAAGGAAAGGAAGTGCCATGCCAACATTCACGCTCTTTGGCGACATCAAGCGGTTTGCACGGTCGGCGCGGCTCGAAGAGGAAAGCGTTACGACGGTGTTCGGCGATGTCAAGCTCGACTTCACCCGCCGCCCGCTCGATCCTGGCGAACAGCAGATGCGCATCTTCTCGATTTTTGGCGATGTCCGGCTGCGCATGCCGGAAGCGGTCGGTATCGAGATCGACGGGTTTACGTTGTTTGGTGAGGTCGAGGTAGAAAATCTTCGCACTGGCGATGATGAGTAACCCGGGACGAATTATATGTCCGAGAATTTTAGCGCCGCCGCAATACGGGCGCGAATCAATGTGTTTTCGCTGTTTGGCGATATCAAACTGCTGCGCGTTGCCACAACACTTGCGGACGATCTCACTGACGATCAGCAACGCCGCATCCTTGGCGATGGGAGCGAGCGCGTCGACCGCCAACCATACGAGGGCCGCACCACACAGCTGGAGCGCGATGCGTAAACACGGCAGCACGCATGAGATCGCCGGTCTCTGACACGAGCAGCCGTAATCCTCACAGCTGAGAAAGATGTTGCGATGCGAACGCGGATTGTTTGGGCGCTGATTATTCTGCAGTTTCTGCTCGGATTGGGGGCAGCACTCGGCGGAGGTCTCCTCGTGCTTGCCCCCGATGGTCATTTCCTGCAGATGCCGCTGGATATGCTCAGGACGACGCCCTTTGCCACATTTCTGCTGCCAGGGATACTACTTTTTACGATGGTGGGGCTGTATCCGCTTGCGGTTGCCTACAGCTTATTTGCGCGACCGGCGTGGTCTTGGCCAGATCGCATCAATCCCTTCAAGACCATCGAGTGGGCCTGGGCGGCGTCGCTCGCGGCGGGAGTTGTTGTGATTGTCTGGATTTGTGTGCAGATGATTCTGCTTGGCGCAGTCGCCTTCGCGCATGTCCTCTACCTGGGATGGGGGATTGCGATCATCGTTTTGACGCTCGCTCCCACGGTGCGTCAAAGCTATATACGAACGACCTGATACGCTTGAAGCGCGCGAAGCTACCTTTGGCAGAGACAAGGACCAGCCCTTGGCGAGAGCGCGACCCTGAACTTGCGGGGAGAATCGCTGAAGATTTTGATGCTCAGCGTCATGAAGGAGACACAATGACCCAAACGCCAGCACACACCACACCACCGCGCCGGTGGCGGCTGTTAATGAAGGCAGTGAATCCATTTATGGTCTGGCTCCTGCGCTCACCGTTGCATGGTGTCGTCAGCCATCTGTATCTGCTGATTACCTTCACGGGGCGGAAAAGCGGCAGGGTCTATACCACGCCGGTGCAGTATGCACAGCAGGGCGAGCTGCTTTCTATCATCACGAGCGAAGGCTACCCTTGGTGGCAGAACCTGCGCGGTGGCGCAGCTGTTCAGGTGCATCTGCGTGGCAAAACGTCTCAGGGGTATGCCGAAACATCGACTGATGTGCAAACGATTAATGCTCTCCTCCAGAAAAGCTATCCTGGATTGAGCAGCGACCAACGCGCGCGCGTTGCGTCAGGTATGGTGGTCATCACGGTCGCGTTACAGGGTCAAAAAGAAGCAGCAAGCTACCCTCCTGTGGGCATCTGACCCACATGCATGCGGCAGCCCGAGAGATTGTCAGAACTTCGGAGGGGCACATGAACACATACCCAGCGCTCGCGAAGCCGCTGGCGCTCCTGACATTGCTCGGTCTGGTTCTGTCCAGCTACCTCCTCTGGGCGGGTCCGTACCAGCTTCGTTGGCGGGCGACCGCTGCGGAAGTCAACCGGCCGATGCCGGGGACGACCTGCGTCTTCACCCTACATTCCTCGCTACCCGGGCGATCACGATTCAAGCAACACCAGCGGAAATCTGGCCTTGGCTGATCCAGATGGGCTATGGCCGGGCCGGGTTCTACGGCTACGATCTCCTGGAGAACGTGGGAAGCGCACGGGGAATGCGCAGCGCGGATCGCATCTTGCCCGAGTTCCAGCACGTTGTGGTCGGCGATCACGTACCAATCAGTGCAGTCGCCCGCCTGGTTTTTTCGGCTATTGAGCCGCAGCAGTATTTGATTTGGATAGGGGAATCAGCTGAATCCCCCAGTAGCTTTACCTGGGCGTTGTATCGCGTGGACGAGACCTCCACGCGATTGGTCAGCCGTATCCGCTGGAGTCATCATTGGACGCAACCTGGTGTGCTGGCCTTCGACGTGTTCACCGAATTTGCCGACCACATTGCCGTTCGCAAGATATTGCAAGGCGTGAAAGACCGGGTAGAACGCCGCGTCGAGCCAATGGCACAGCAACACGTCGAGTTTGCGCTGTATGTCGTCGCCTTCCTGGGCTTTCTTGCGGCGGTTGGATTAATCCTGCTCCGCCCGCTCACCTGGCGAGATTGGCTGGTAGGGCTCGGCGCAGGAGCAGCGTGGCTGATCACATGGTACGCACCAGTATCGATAGGGATTGGGGCTGTATTGAACACCGTGGTTATATGGGGTCTCATCAGGGGACGAGCGAAACCTCTTACCACGTGAAATCAGGCCCATCATCAACCCAGGAGGATCACCCAAACCATTGATTCT
>JACMIM010000311.1 GCA_014381165.1 Roseiflexaceae bacterium | reverse complement strand
GTTGATCCGTTTCTCTGCACAGCAATCGAATTGGAACGCGCTCCGGCTCCTGAGCCGGAGACCCTAAACCCTGCCCCCTGCTATATAGCATGCTTGTTGGCCTAGTTCTCCAACGATTCGTAACACTCGGCGAAGAAGCCTGGTGAGCAGATACAATAGAAGATAAGGTCGTTGTCGCCAATATTTGTAATCTGCTGGGCTGTGCCTGCTGGAATCGCGACGACATCACCTGGCCCTAGGTTCTCTGGCTCGATCTGGCCGATACTCACGCGGCCGTGCCCCTGAACGACAATATACCGCTCATCCACTCCGCGCAAGCGATGGAGTTGCGTGGTCGTGCCTTGGGCAACGGTTGCACGCGCTATCGAAACCGTGCTGTCGCGTTTGTCATTCCAAAGTTCAAGAATTCGGCAGCGTTCCGGCGTCATATATTCCGCTTCTGGGTCAGGCCTGCTCACCAACAAGCTCTTCGATTCGTTCATATGATTTTCCAATTGTTGTGCAGGCCGCCCTGCGTTGCCAGCTCACGGGTATGTATCTCGCCTACGAAACAAGCTGATCGGAATAGCCCATGCGAAACGAGATTCGCCCAGCCGCTGCGAGCAGGCGCTTCATTAGTTTCAATCATAGCTAGTTTATCTTTCGTAGTCAAGTACTGACGAACTGTGCGCTTCACAAGCGCAGCTAGCTATCGCTCTATCATTTTCCGCCGCTCGCGTGGCATAAACAATGGTGTTCCGTTTTGCGCATCAATGAGGAGGCCCCATGCGCGCTTACCGTGGTCGGTTATCCGTTTGGCCAGATGCGCGACCAACTGCTTGTGAGTGCCGCTGGCGGTAATCCACCCGATGTAGCCCAGATTCATTCACTCTGGATTGCTCCGCTCGCCGAGGCTGATCTGCTACAGCCACTCGAAGGCCTGCTCGATCAGGCCACGCTCGACGACTACTACCCTGCACTGCTCGAGGGTAAACGTTACAACGATCAGCTGCTGGCTGTTTCTTGGGCACCGAGTCCGATCATCATCTACTACAACAAAACCTTGCTCGAGCAAGCAGGCGTTGCCGTGCCGCAAATATGGGACGAGCTGCTGGCCGCTGCACGCGGCGTGCGTGCGCTGGGCACCGACGCTGCCGGCAATACAATTTGACTGGCTTATGGTTTTCTGGGAAGATTGCCGACAAAGTTCTCGCATTGCTGTGAGCGCGAGATTGAAAGGTGAACGCAACAGGAGACGCAGGGTGCCAGGAGTGGAGATATGACCAAAATCAACAGATCCTTCTACCTCGGCTGTGCCGTTTGGGCCTACAAGGACTGGGTTGGCACGCTGTTTCCACCTGGCAGCAAAAGCGCCGAGTTTCTGCGCCTGTACAGCCGCCGCCTGACAACGGTGGAGGGCAACACTACCTTCTACGCTGTGCCAAAGCCCGAAGTCGTGCGGCGCTGGGCCGAGGAGACGCCCGAGTCATTCCGCTTCTGCTTCAAGCTGCCACGCGAAATTAGCCACAGCGGCCACCTGCGACGCAAGATCGACGCCACACTGGCCTTTGTCGATCTGCTGCGCCCGCTGGGGCCGCGCCTGGGGCCATTCTTTCTTCAGCTGCCGCCCGGCTTTGCCCCCGATCAACTCGGCGATCTGGCTGCCTGGCTTGAGGCCTGGCCGCTTGGCCAGCGCATTGCGGTAGAGGTGCGCCACGATGATTGGTTTCTGCCGCCTCACGAGCAGGCGCTGCAACAGTTGCTGGAAACTCACGGCGCGGGCCGCGTGCTGATGGACGTGCGCCCGCTCGATCTGGGGCCGTTGCCGGGGGCCGAGCAGGATTTGCAGCGCGCCCGCGACAACAAGCCCAGTGTGCCACTGCACCCGCTGCACAGCGGCGGCTTCGCGTTTGTGCGCTTTATCTCACACCCTGATCTGCCGCTGAACGGGCCGCTGCTGGATGAGTGGGCCGCGCGCACCGCCCAGTGGCTAGCCGAAGGCGTGGAAACGTATGTGTTCATGCACTGCCCGCTCGAGGCGCGCTCGCCGCTGGTCGCCCGCGACTTTCAACAGCGCCTGGAGCGGGCCACCAGTGTGCCCGCCCTGCCCTGGAACACACTCGATGGCCAGGACGGCGTGCAGCAGCTTTCGCTATTCTAACGCGGGCAACGGGTCGCCTGCGGAGGGCGTGGAAATAACCAAAAACCGAAACAAAAAAGATAGAGCTTCCGTGCTGACGCAGGCTAGAACCGCCAACTGCGTAAGTCCTAAATTATTTCTTTTTTGTGCTTTGCACCAAAAACGAAATAAAAAAGATGGTTTTTCCGTGCTACCACGGGCTGAAGTCGCCAAGTGTGTAAGCGTTAAGAGTGTTGATTCTAGATTACCCCGCCGCATAGCGCAGCGCATTCCTGAAAATCACCAATCCATCGCCCTCGGCGCGGAGTGGCTCGCGGGTCCAGGCTGGGTGTTGCGTGGGCAGAATTGCGTTTTCGGGGTGCGGCATGAGGCCGAGCACATTGCCCTGGGCGTTGCAGATACCGGCGATCGCATCATCGGAGCCGTTGGGGTTGGCGGGGTAGCCGTGTGCGGCGGCAATGTAGCGCAGTGCAACCTGGCGATTGGCCTGCAGCGCAGACAGCGCCGCCGCATCGCGGGCGACAAAGCGGCCCTCGCCATGCGCGATCGGCAGCTCGATCGGGCGCTCGATGCCTCGAGTGAACACACACTGGCTGGTCTGGTCGGCTTCCAAATACGCCCAGCTGCACTCGAATTGGCCGTGGACGTTGTCAGTTAGCGTGGCTGCTGGCGTGACCCGGCGCTGAAGTGCCGGGCTATTGGGTTCGTCTTTGTTCCAGGTGGTTGGGGTTGCCTGGTTCATATCACCGGGTAGTACGCCGGCCTTGACGAGCACCTGGAACCCGTTGCAGATGCCGATCACCGGGCGGCCGTCGGCGACAAAATCACGCAGCTGTTCGCCAAGCCGGTGAGCAAGATCGACCGCCAGCAGCTTGCCTGCCCCCAGGTGGTCGCCATACGAGAACCCGCCAGGGATGATCAGCAGCGCGTAATCGTGCAGGCGCACCGACCCCTCGACGATCCTGTTGATGTGAACGCGCTCGGCAACGCCACCGGCAAGCTCGATCGCGGCGGCGGCGTCTTCATCACGGTTGATACCGGGAGCGCGCAAAATGAGTGTTTTTAGTGCCATGTGTTTTTAGTCTAGGGGCTAGGGGCTAGGGGCTAGGGTCGCAATATACTGCTATAGTTCTCCCCCAACCCCCAGCCCCCAGCCCCAGCCCCCAACCCCTAGTTCCCGCGAAACTCCATCTCGACCTCGCCGACCTTGATTCGGTCGCCGGAGCGCAGGCGGATCGGCCGGTTGGGTTGGAGCAGCGTG
>JACMIM010000310.1 GCA_014381165.1 Roseiflexaceae bacterium | reverse complement strand
GCCGGGATGACTAGCCCCTCGTTGGCGCTGCTGCTGCTGCGCTGCCATGCCACCTGGGGGCTGGCTTGCGCGGGCAGCGCCCCCAATGCGCCATCGAGCGCCGGGCTGATTTGTGCCCAGCTGCCGCTGTCGCTGGTCACATTGCAGATCATGTTGGCGCGATCGACGATCGTGGCGCGCAGTTGCTCCAGCGTGGCGGCGACCGCGTCCCAGTCACTTTCGATCTGCTGCACCAGGTTGCGCAGAAAGAACAGGTAGCTGATGCCGCCGAGCTGTTCGCTGGCCCAATTGGCCTCGTCGAAGCGGGCGCGCAGCCGCAGATCGGCGTAGGAATGCCCGCTTGGCACCAGCGAGGATTCCAGCCGGGCCTTTTCCTCCAGCGCCATCTGGCGAAAGCGCTCGCGGTTGTCGAGCTGCACGGTCGTCAGTACCTCGCCCATGATCGACAGCAGCTCCGGCACCTGGCTTGGCACGGCCTTGCCGCGCAGAAACAGCCAGGCTGCACTTTCTGGCCCGCGCCGTGTGCTGGAAATAAAGCGCTGGGTGCGCAGCCCGCCGGTCGTCCGCCCGATCCGTTGGGCCAGCTTGACGAAGTCCTCGGCCTGGGTGCCCATTTCGGTTAGCGAACGCCCGAACAGCGGCACGTAGGGCAGGAGGTGTTGCGGCAGCGTGTGCAAATTCAGCCCCAGGTCGAGGTAGACAATCCCATTCGTAAACAGCTCGTGGTACAACGTGGGAACGCCGCCGCGCGTGGTCTGCTCGGTTGGCACCGTGCGAATCTTTTTGTCCAGGTCGGGTAGGCTCAGGCTGGGAATTGTGGCGCGCACTTCTGGCGGGTCGGGCAGCTCTTGCAGCTCTTTTAACTCGGCGGTGCGCTTGATTAGCTCCTGCACCTGGAGTTCGCTCAGGTTTGAACGCACCTCGTCGAGGCGCGTTCGCTCGGCGCTGGCCTGCCGTTCGGCCAGGGCCGGGTCGGCCTTCAGCAGCACCGTGGTGCGGTGATTGTTCTCGATCAGGGTGCGTTGGATCAGGCTGCCAAAGTAGCCTGGCCCCTCGGCAGCTACGCGCGCTTTGAGCGCAGCCAGTGGTGATTCAAAAGCCATGCGGTCGATCGGATCGTGGCCATAGAGCCAGCCGCCCAGTGCGCCCAGCATCAGCGAAAGGCCGCGTGGAAACGAGCCAGTATTGTTCTCGCGCAGCGAAAATTCGACTGTGTTCATGGCCGCTTCGACTGCGGCGGGCTCGATCGCGCCAGCCGCCAGGCTGCGCAATGTGTCGATTACCAGCGCCTCGACGGCGGCTGCATGCTGCGGGTCGATGTTCTTCAGGCCCGCCGAAAAGGTCAGCTGGCGCAGTGAATCGCTCAAACCGCCGCCAGCCACATTCTCGCCCAGGCCCGATTCGATCAGCGCCCGACGCAGCGGCGCGGCGGCGTTGCCCATCAAAATGTAGTCAAGCACGCCCAGGCCGAGCAGGGTTTCGTGGTCGGTTTCCTCGCCCAGCATCCAGTTGACCGTCAGCATGGCCTTGCCGGTATCGCCCTGATCGGCGCTGGTGGCATAGCTGCGCTCGACATGCGTGGGCGCGGCGAACGGCTGCTGGAGCGGCACATCCGAAGCGGGCGCGATCGCCTGGAAGTCGCGCAGATACTCGGCGATGATCGCCAGCCGCCGCTCGGGGTCGTCGTCGCCATAAAAGAAAATGCGCGCGTTCGAAGGGTGATAGAGCGTGTCGTGAAAGCCCTTCAGTTGTTCGTAGGTCAGGTCGGGGATGCGCTCCGGGTCGCCGCCCGAGTCGACGCCGTAGGTCGTATCGGGGAACAGCGATTGCCGAATGTATTTGTAGAGCATGCTGTCGGGCGAGCTGTAGGCCCCCTTCATTTCATTGAAGACCACGCCCTTGTAGGAAAGCGGCTGCTCGGCATCCTCCAGTTCGTAATGCCATGCCTCCTGCTCGAAATGATGGCGGGCGATGCGTGGGTAGAACACCGCGTCGAGGTAGACATCGACCAGGTTGTAGAAATCCTGCACGTTCTGCGATGCCACCGGGTAGCAGGTTTTGTCGGGGTAGGTAAACGCATTCAGAAAGGTCTTGAGCGAACCCTTGATAAGCTCGACGAATGGCGTCTTGAGCGGGTACTTGCGTGAGCCGCACAGCGTGATGTGCTCCAGAATGTGGGCTACGCCGGTCGAATCGCTGGGCGGCGTGCGAAAGGTGACGCCAAAGACTTTGTTTTCGTCGTCGTTCGTCACCGAAAGCAGCTCTGCGCCGGTCGCCGTGTGGCGATACAGGCGCGCGCGGCTGTTCAGCTCGGCGATCTCCTGCTCGCGCACCAGCTCGAAACCATGTGTTGACATACAAATTCTCCCTATCACGGATAGACAATTTGCCACGAAGCCACGAAGGCACGAAGGATTCTTAAAATCTTCGCGCCTTCGTGGCTTCGTGGCGAAATAACATGCGATATTGTAGCAAACGTAGCGAGCTAGCGCATGGGCAGTGCGGCGCTGCGGCGCTCGTCGAGCGCGGCGCGGCGGGCGCGGATGCCGCGCATGTGCGTGCGAAAGATCACCAGCTTGATCCACAGCTCGATCAGATGCACGCCGGTGCGCCACAGCCTTGGGAAGTTGAAAAACTGGCTTTCACCATAGGTGCGGTGGAAGTGATGAACTGGCACCTCGGCAAAGCGAAAGCGCGCGTCTTGCAGCTTCTTGACCAGCTCCAGTGGCAGCGTGCCGGTAACTGACTCCAGCTCGATCACATCGAACACATCGCGGCGGATCAGCCGAAAGTCGCAGTCGACATCGCGCAGCTTAAAGCCAAACAGCAGCTTGACAGTGTGATGATACACGCGCCCGATGATCTTGCGGTGCAGTGGGTCGCTGCGGTCGATCTTCCAGCCATTCACGATATCGACGCCCTCGGCAAGCGCTGGTACCAGCAGCTTGATCTCGCGTGGATCGTACTGCGCGTCGCCATCGGTGTAGAACACCAGATCCTTGCTGGCCTCCTTGAAGCCCAGCCGCACTGCGCCGCCATAGCCAAGCGGCTCGCGAAACGAAAAATAACGGAAGTGCTCGTACTTTTCGGCCAGCTCCGCCAGCACGTCCACGGTGTAGTCGGTGCTGCCATTCTCGATCACCATGACCTCGTAGTCATCGGTCAGCTCGGCCAGGGTGTGCAGCGTACTGACCACCAAGCTACCGATCGTGCCGCCATCGTTATACGCAGGGAAAAATGCGCTGATACTTGGCCGCTCGTGCATAAACAATCCTTCTTGCCGTTCTGATTTCGTGCGGGCGATTATAGCACGGCTGCCTCATATCGCAGGCGACGGCACGATCTATGCAGCAGCTGGCACAGGATAGAAGTAGCACCTGAGAAAGGATTCTGACGATGACAATGCAGGACGACATGGCCATGAGTATTCGCGAGCACATGGAGATTGTCGGCGAGGATGGTCGCCACGTCGGCACGGTCGACAAGGTCGAGGGAACGATGATCAAGCTGACCAAGACCGACGCGGAGGCCGGTGGGCACCACCACTACCTGCCGCTCGATCTGGTCAGCGCGGTCGAGGGCAACACGGTGCGCCTGATGATCCCCGGCGAGCAGGCCCTGCTGGAGCAGGATCACGAAGACGAGGATGAGACAGGCCAAGCCGAAGACGACATGGACGACGCCAAAGCCGCGAGCGACCAGCCAGCGTAGCTTGTAGCCGCAGGGCTAGCCCCCGCGTTCCGATTCTGGCCGGGTTCCAATTCCCACGGCCCGATCGTAGCCGCGCGGCTAGCCCCCGCGTTCCGATTCTGGCCGCGTTCCAATTCTATCCGCCCGTGGTATCATAGCTTCACACAACGGCGCTTACACCGAGGAAGCTATGCCTGAAATCACGCACCTACTGCGTCCCGATATTGCCGCGCTTGAGCCGTACCACCCGATCGTGCCGCTGGAGATGTTGGCTGCCCGCCTGGGCCGCCCGATCGAGCAGATCGTCAAGCTCGACGCCAACGAAAATCCCTACGGCCCCTCGCCGCGTGCGTTGGCCGCCTTACGCGCGTACCCGCACTACGCGATCTACCCGGATCCCGAGCATAATCTGCTGCGCGAGGCGCTCTGCGCGTATCTCGATGTGCCCAAGGCACAAATCATCTGCGGGGCAGGCTCCGACGAACTGATCGACCTGCTTATGCGCGCCTTTCTGACGCCGGGCGATGCGATTATCAATTGCGGGCCGACCTTTGGGATGTACCCGTTCGATGCACAGCTGTTTGCGGCCCGCGTGGTCAGTGTGCCGCGCAGCATCGACTGGGGGCTGGACATCGATGCTATTGCCGAGGCTGCCGAGCGCGAGCGGCCAAAAATGGTCTTCATCGCCAACCCCAACAACCCAACTGGCACGCTTTCCCCGCGCGATCAGATCGAGCGGCTGCTGGAGCTGCCCATGCTGGTGGTCGTCGACGAGGCCTACGCCGAGTTCGCGGGCGAGAGTGTGGTCGATCTCGTGGGCCAACGCTCCAACCTGGTCGTACTGCGCACCTTCTCGAAGTGGGCTGGGCTGGCTGGGCTACGGGTTGGCTACGGCGTGGTGCCGGAGGGATTGGTCACGCACCTGTGGAAGATCAAGCAGCCCTACAATCTCAACTGTGCCGCCGAGCAGGCCGCAATCGCCTCGCTGGCCGATCTGCCGTATCTGCTGGTCAACGTCGATCGGCTGATCGCCGAGCGCGCCCGCCTGTTTGCGGCGCTGGTGGCGTTGCCGTTGATTGCGCCCTTCCCCAGCCGAGCCAACTTCATCCTGTGCCGAATCACGGCGGGCGATGGCCAGCAAAGCGCCTTCGCCATCAAGCAGCATCTCGAAGCGCAGGGCATCCTGATTCGACACTACACCACGCCCGCGCTGGCCGATTGCATTCGCATCAGCATCGGCACGCCCGCGCAAAACGACGCGGTGATCGGCGCGGTGGCGCAATTCGTGCCGCCGGGAACGTGACCGGGTGGCCGCGTGGCCGCGTGGCACCCCTGTAGGGGCGAAGCATTTGCCCAATTTGATCGCCCCAATGCTCTCGCGCCACTGCTACTAAAAATCGGCTACGTCTGCGCCTGCTCGCACATGCTTCGACCGGCGGGAACGTGACCGGGTGGCCGGGTAGTCGGGTGGCACCCGCGCAGGGCGAAGCGAGAAAAACCTAGCCAACACATTGCTACCGATTTGGCTGAAAACAAGCGGCACCACAATCTGAAAGCCATGCGAAGATAACAGCATGAACATCGCAGCTAACATCGTAGAAAGTAATCATTGTGAAGCGCTTCAGCAACGAAGTGTTGGGTTTTGTGATCAGCTGTGCAGGTGCGTTTGGCTTTATTGCCGGAATGCTACCTGATCTTACATTCGGTGGATTGGGCCTGATGTTTTTGGCAGGAACGCTCTTGGGGTCGTTGCTAGTGATCGTCATCGAACGTAAACCATCAGGTGTTCTCCGTGTGTGCTGTGCGGCTGGTTTGTCGATGGGCATGGCCTACTTCTTTGGCTCGTTGCCAACCAACCCGCTGGCGCAGCAATGGGCGGGCCAGCAGATGCAGGAGCTTGTTCGATCGGTGGGCGAATCTGCTTCTGTTGCTGTGGTTACGCCAGCCGCATCATCAACCGCCGTACCTGCGGCTCTCGCTGCTGAACCAATTGTGGCACTGCTTGCTGCCACACCAGTTATACAAGTGCTTGAACCGAATCCAGCAGTAGAAACTTACACTGCAGTCGTGTCCAATGGTGGCAATGTGCGCGAACGCCCAGTTGATGGGGCTGTACTCGACCAAATCAATGCAGGCGAACAGGTTCAATTGCTCAAAAAGACCCAACAGTCGAGCTGGTATTTCATTCTTAACCAGCGTGGGGTGATTGGCTGGGTGAGTGCGACCCTGCTTGATGTCGCGTCAGAGACCGACAGTCGCGTTCCTATTGCCCCAGAATAGAATGATATGGAGTGGGAATCTACTCACCACCACGAAGCATAGAAGCCCACGAAGGACACGAAGTTCAGAAAACCTTCTGTGTTCTTCGTGTCCTTCGTGGTAAAAAATGCCGGAACTCCGTAGAATCGTGAGACGGACACGAAGGACACGAAGTTTGGAAACCCTTCTGTGTTCTTCGCGCTCTTCGCGCTCTTCGCGGTAAAAATGCAGGAACAAACCCATGACCAACGAATCGCTTGAATCGCTCAAAGACTTCGCCGCCGAGCTGGCCTGGAACGCCGGGCGGGTCACACTGCGCTACTTTCAAACCGAGATCGCAACCGAACTGAAGGCCGACGAATCGCCAGTTACAGTCGCCGACCGCCAGAGCGAGCGGCTGATGCGCGAGCTGATCGCGGCGCGCTTTCCGCACCACTCGATTCTTGGCGAGGAAGAGGGCGAGACCCGGCCGGGCGCGTCGTTCCGCTGGATTCTCGACCCGATCGACGGCACCAAGACCTTTGTGCGCGGCGTGCCAATGTACGCCGTGCTGGTCGGGCTGGAGCGTGAGGGCCTGCCGGTTGTGGGCGCAGTCAACCTCCCGCCGCTTGGCGAGTTGCTGGTGGCCGCGCAGGGCCTCGGCTGCAGTTGGAACGGGCGGCGCGCGCACGTTTCCCGCACCAGCAACCTGGCCGATGCACTGCTGCTTGCTACCGACGCGGAATCGATGGAGCGCTACGGGCGCGGCGCAGCCTACCGCCGCCTGGTCGCCGCAACCAAGATGCAGCGCACATGGGGCGATGCGTATGGCTACGCGCTGGTCGCCACCGGGCGCGCCGAGGTCATGCTGGACCCGGCGATGAGCATCTGGGATTGCGCGGCGCTGCTGCCGGTGCTCCAGGAGGCTGGCGGCACATTCACCGACTGGCAGGGCACGCCCACCATCAACGCCAGCGAGGCGATTGCGACCAACGGGCTGGTGCTGGCGGACGTGCTGCGAATCATTTCCCAGGTAGATTCCACCACGTAGTGGGGGCGATTTTTTTTAACGCCCCGCTGCCCCCCACCACGCTCGCCAGTCTTCGCCGGTTGGGGCGGGTACGAAACCCGCCCACATCGATCCTCGCTGCGTTGCATCGTGGGCGGGCACGAGGCCCGCCGCCCCGGCGTTGTCTGACATTGATTGCACTATAACACCCTCCCGCCGCCCCGCCGCGCTTCCGTGGTACACTACGCACACCACACCCAAACTGAATCGGGAGGTACCCCGTGCGAGTTGTCGCTATGTTGCTGGCCGGCGGCGAGGGAACCCGCCTCAGCGTGCTGTCCGAAAAGCGCGCCAAGCCGTCCGTGCCGTTCGCCGGTAAGTTCCGGATCATCGATTTCACGCTCTCGAACTGCGTCAACTCCGGCATCTACGATGTCGCCGTGCTGACGCAGTACCGCCCGCATTCGCTCAACGCCCATATCGGCAATGGCAAGCCCTGGGATCTCGACCGCAACCAGGGCGGCGTGCAGCTGCTTCAGCCCTACCAGGGCCGCCGCGAGGAAAGCTGGTACAAGGGCACCTCCGACGCGATCCTCCAGAACCTGAGCTATATCAGCGAGCGCCGTGCCGACACCGTGCTGGTGCTTTCCGGCGACCACATTTACAAGATGGACTACAGCGCTATTCTGGCCTACCACCAGCGCCATGCTGCCGACCTGACCGTGGCGGTTATGCATGTGCCGCTGGAGGAAACCGATCGCTTCGGCATCATGACCACCGACGAACAGATGCGCATAGTCGAGTTTAGCGAAAAACCCAAAGCCCGCGATAAAGGCACGCTGGCCTCCATGGGCATCTATGTCTTCAACGCCGAAGCGCTCAAGCGGCGGCTGAGTGAGGGCGGTGCAGATGCCTCACGCATCGATTTTGGGAAACATGTCATTCCAGCCATGATCGGCCAGGATACCGTTGTCGCCTACCCGTTCGAGGGCTACTGGGTCGATGTCGGCACGATCGAGTCGTACTGGCAGACCAGTATCGAGTTGCTGGATCCAGCCAACACGCTTCAGCTCTATGCCCCCGATTGGGTGATTCACACCCGCTCCGAGGAGCGCCCGCCCGCCAAGCTCGGCCCGCAGGCCCGCGTCAGCCGCAGCATGATCTGCAATGGCTGCACGGTACGCGGCCAGGTCGAGCGCTCGGTGCTCTCGCCAGGCGTGTATGTTTCGCCCGGCGCAATTGTGCGCGATAGCGTGGTGATGAACGACACCTGGATTGGCCCCGGCGCAGTGCTGGATAAGGTGATCGTCGACAAGTGTGTGGTGATCGGTGCTGGTGTCAAGCTTGGCTATGGCGACGACATGACGATCGTCAATAAAGCCCAACCCGACCGGCTTACCACTGGCATTACGGTCGTCGGCAAAGGCGCACACATCCCGGCTGGCCTGACGATTGGCCGCAATGTTGTGATCAACGCCGACCGCGACGAGGAAGATTTTTCGGCTGATCTGGTCGCGTCGGGGGAAACTATCTGACAAGGTGACAAGATGACAAGATGACAAGAACACAAGGCGTTCGTCATCTCGTCATCTTGTCATCTCGTCAGGAGTCACATCATGCTTCGCACACTCGCCCTCATCCTGGCCGGCGGCGAAAGCCCCGCGCTCAGTGTGCTGACTGCCGAGCGCTCGGAGGCGGCGGTGCCATTCGCTGGCAAGTACCGGATTATCGATTTCGCGCTGTCGAACTGCGTCAACTCGGGCATCTACAATGTCGGCGTGCTGACGCAGTACCGCCCCCGCAGCCTGATCGAGCATATCGGCGTCGGCAAGCCCTGGGATCTCGATCGGCGCATCGGCGGGGTGCGCGTGCTGCACCCATACATGACCAGCGAGGGCGGTAGCTGGCAAAAGGGCAACGCCGACGCGCTGCGGGCCAATATCGATTTCATTGACGAGCAGCATGTAGAGGCCGTGCTGGTGCTGGCCGGCGATCACATCTACAAGATGGATTACCAACCCATGCTGAGTGCCCACCAGGAGCGCCAGGCCGATGTCACGCTGGCCGTTCATGCAGTCAGCCCGCACGAGGTCAGCCGCTATGGCATCGTCACGGTCGACGGCGATGGTACAGTCAGCGAGTTCCAGGAGAAGCCGCGCCGCTCGCGCTCCAGCCTGGCCTCGATGGGCATTTATGTGTTTAGCAAAAGCTTTCTGCTCGACGTGCTTGCGAGTTCGACTGGGCAGAACCTGGGGCGCGACCTGATGCCGGATCTGGTGCGCCGCACCCGCGTGCAAGCTCATCATTTCCAGGGCTACTGGGCCGATGTCGGCACCATCCAGTCTTATTACGAAGCCACCATGGCACTGCTGACCGAAACACCCGCGCTCGATCTTTACGACCCCGCTTGGATTATTCATACCAAAAG
>JACMIM010000309.1 GCA_014381165.1 Roseiflexaceae bacterium | reverse complement strand
GTCCTGGTAAAGGCTAAGGGCTGAAGGCTAAGGGCTAAAGCTCCGAACACCTCAGCCCTGGTTCTAGCCCTCAGCCCTCAGCCCTGGTTCTAGCCCTCAGCCCTCAGCCCTCAGCCCTCAGCCCTCAAAATAAGGCTTTCCCCCGCCATTTCACTCGGTTTGTCTAAGCCCATCAAGTCGAGCACTGTTGGCGCGATATCGGCGAGCTTGCCGCCTTCGCGCAAGCGAATCTGGCCCGTATCCAGGCCCAGGCTCGGCGCGGCGATCACAAACGTTGGAACTGGGTTGGTGGTGTGCGAAGTGTGCGGGCCGCCGGTGGCCGGGTCGATCATCAGCTCGGCGTTGCCGTGATCGGCCATGACGATCGCCGCGCCGCCCTTGGCCTGCACCGCTGCGACAAGCGCGCCGGTGGCGGCGTCGACCACTTCGCAGGCGGTGATCACCGCCGGGATGACGCCGGTGTGGCCAACCATGTCCGGGTTGGCAAAATTGACCAGAATAAAATCGTATGTGTCGGAAGCAATCGCCTGTAGCACGGCGTCGCGCACGCCCGCAGCGCTCATTTCCGGCTTCAGGTCATACGTGGCCACGTCGCGCGGCGAGGGGATGACTTGCCACTCCTCGCCCTGATGTGGCTGCTCGCGCCCGCCGTTGAAGAAGAATGTAACGTGAGGGTATTTCTCGGTTTCGGCGGAATGGAACTGGGTCAGACCGGCCTCGCTAACCACGCGGGCCAGCGGCATTGCCACGTCGTCGGTCTCAAACGCGATCTGGACGGGCAGCCCCTTCTCGTACTCGGTCATGGTCACATACACCAGCTGCTGAAGCTGCTCGCGGGCGAAGCCGCTGAACTCCGGCAGCACCACGGCCTGAGTCAACTCGCGGCCACGGTCGGAGCGGAAGTTGAAAAAGATCACGGCATCGCCATCTTCTATCGTAGCAATCGGCTGGTCTTTCTCGCCGACGACGACGGCTGGCTTGATGAATTCGTCGGTGACGCCAGCCTGGTACGACCGCTCGATCGCACTCACAGCGTCGGGCGCAGCTTCGCCCTGGCCCTTGGTTAGTAGATCGTAGGCGGCTTGGACGCGCTCCCAGCGTTTGTCGCGATCCATGGCATAGAAACGGCCGACCACACTGGCGATGCTGCCAACGCCGATCTGGGCAAGGTAGCCCTGAAGATCGCGGGCAAACTGAAGGCCACTCTGGGGCGCTGAGTCGCGGCCGTCGGTGAACAGGTGGCAGAAAACGCGCTCTAGGCCGTTGCGCTTGGCAAGCTCGATCAGCGCCTGCTGGTGGCGAATGTGGCTGTGGACGCCGCCCGAGCCAAGCAGGCCGATCAGGTGCAGCTTGGTGCCACGCGATTGGACTGCGCGACAGGCGTTAACCAGCACCGGACTCTCAAAGAAACTGCCATCGGCGATCGAGTCGTCGATAATCGTGATATCCTGCCGCACCACAAAGCCCGCGCCGAGGTTGGTGTGGCCAACCTCGGAATTGCCCATCTGGCCCATGGGCAGGCCGACCCACTTTTCAGCGGCGCGCACCAGCGTCCAGGGGTACTGCTGCCGCCAGGCATCGTCAAAGGGCGTGTTCGCCATTTTGACAGCATTGGCCTCGGTCTCGTCGCGCTCGCCCCAGCCATCGCGGATAACCAGCATAACTGGGCGGGGGTGCGGGTGTACAGGCATAAGCGCTCCTTTGGGGATTCAATAATTCGTGCCGTCGCCATCACATCATAAACCGGACGCGGGGGCAAGCCCCGCAGCGACGCCTACCACGGCGTGGCAGGCATCGCCCACCACTGCAAACAATAAACGCGCTGCGGCTCGCTCGTGAGGGCGTGCTACAGCGCGTTGGTGCTTCAACGATGGCCTAATTCTAGCGCTTTTTGGCCGACTTGCCGCGTGGCGTGGTCTGCTGCGGCTTGTTGGCAGCATTCGCGCCGCCGTTGGCCGTGTTGCTGTTCAGCGCGCCGGCGTTGGTCGCGCCGCTGTTCTGCGGCTCCAAGGCCGCCGGTTTCGGGCTAGGCGGCGCACTCCGGCCACGCTGCACGTTACCGGGCTTAATGCCCGTGCCGCCAGTGGCCAGCGAAGCGCCAATCGACTGCGGCTGGCTCGGCTGCGCTGCTGGCCGGGGTTTGGCCGGAGCCGCTGGGGCCGGGATCGCCTGTGCCTGCCCATCGGCCTGCGGCTGGCCTGCGGGCTGCTGCACCAGCCGAATCTGGCCGGAGTTGATCATAGCGATCAGCTCCTCCTGTTTGTCGGCATGGCATTGCTTGAACTTCTTGCCACTGCCGCATGGGCATAGATCGTTGCGACCGATTGTCACCGTCACGGGCTTGCGCACGGCCTGAGCCGCCTGAGCCGCCTCTTCGGATTGGCCAGCCTGCTGGGCGATCGCCAGGCGTTGCTGCTGCTCAGCAGCCAGCTGGCGCAGGTAATCCTCGTACTGAAACGAGACCGGGATCATCTGGTAGACAATATCGCGTTGGATGTTGCGCTTCAGTTCGTCGAACATGCCGTATGCGTTGCGCTGGTACTCCAGCAGCGGATCCTTCTGCGCGATCGACTGCATGCCGATCTCTTGGCGCAGATCCTCCATGCCGGTGAGGTAATCGATCCACTGCCGGTCGATCGCGCCCAACATCATACGCCGCTCGACATAGCGCATGTTCTCCTCGCCGATCATCTGCTCGCGCTGTTCGTAGGCTTCTTCGGTGCGATCCAGCAGCAGCTCCTGGACCTCCTCGCGGCTGAGTTCTTCCAAGGCCTCGGCCGTAACCTCCGGCGGCAGTTGCGGGTCGATCGTGCGGACAGCGCGCAGCAGCGCCTCAGTATCCCACTCGTCTTCGGCGTTCGGCGGCAAGTGCTCGTCGACCAGCACCGCGATCTCGTTCTCGATCATCTCCAGCACGCGCTCACGCATGTTCTCGCCTTCGAGAATCTGGCGGCGGTCGGCATAGATAACCGTGCGCTGCTTGTTCATCACATCGTCGAAATCGACGGTGTGCTTGCGCATATCGAAGTTGTAGCCCTCGACACGGGTTTGCGCGCCTTCGATCGAGCGGTTGATCAGCTTGGCCTCGATCGGAATATCTTCCTCGACGCCCATGCGCTCCATCAGGCCCTTGACCCGATCCATTGGGCCGAAGCGGCGCATCAGCTCATCTTCCAGCGATAGAAAGAAGCGCGAGGAGCCGGGATCGCCCTGGCGGCCAGCGCGGCCACGCAACTGGTTGTCGATCCGGCGGGCCTCGTGGCGCTCGGTGCCGACAATATGCAGGCCGCCAAGGTTGCGCACCTCGTCGCCCTCAGCCTCGGTTCGGCGCTTGGCTTCGGCGCGGGCATCCTGGATTTGCTCTGGTGTCGCCGTTTCCAAACTCAGCCCTTGCTGCTCCAGAATATCGTCGACCAGGCCATCAGGATTGCCGCCCAGCAAAATGTCAGTGCCACGCCCGGCCATGTTGGTGGCAATTGTCACCGCGCTCAATCGGCCAGCCTGCGCCACAATCGTGGCCTCGCGCTGGTGCTGTTTGGCGTTGAGCACATTATGCGTGATGCCATTCTTGGTTAACAGCGCCGACAGCCGCTCCGAGGTTTCCACCGATGTCGTGCCTACCAGCACTGGGCGGCCGAGTTGCTGCATCTCCTTGACCTCGCCGATCAGGGCGTTGAACTTGGCCTGCTCGGTGCGGTAGATTTGGTCGTCGGTGTCCTTGCGAACGTTTGCGCGGTTGGTTGGGATAATCACAACATCGAGGTTGTAGATTTTGCCCAGCTCTTCGCGTTCGGTGTAGGCCGTACCAGTCATGCCGCCAAGCTTTTTGTACATGCGGAAGAAGTTCTGGAATGTAATCGTCGCCATGGTCGCATTTTCCTGGCGCAGCTGCACATTCTCCTTGGCCTCGACCGCCTGATGCAAGCCATCCGACCAGCGGCGGCCCGGCATCTTGCGCCCAGTGAACTCGTCGACAATCACTACCTCGCCATTTTGCTCGACAACATAATCGTGATCGCGGTGGAACACGAACTGGGCTTTCAGAGCATTGTCGAGATAGTGGGTCATCTCATAGTACTTAGGATCGTACAGGCTTTCATCGTTGGGGATGCCGAGCGCCTGCTCCATCTTGATGATACCAGCTTCGGTAAGCTGGACACTCTT
>JACMIM010000308.1 GCA_014381165.1 Roseiflexaceae bacterium | reverse complement strand
TTGAGGCGCGTGTGTCCGCGCTGGCCGAGTTCGCGGAGGTGATCGCTGATCAGCGCGCCCAGCCTTCCCAGCAACCGGCCCAGGATGTGGCCCAGCAGCTGCCCTTTGATCTGGCGATTCTGGTTGCGCCGCAAAGCCGCGCGCTGGCCCGCCGCTGGATGCTGGAGGCGCGAACGCAGCTGCACGAGGGTGGCCGGTTGCTGCTTGTCGGTGCGAATGAGGGCGGGGTGCGCTCGCTGATCGACGATGCTGCGGCGCTGTTTGGCAGCGCGCACACGTTGCTGGTCAAGCGCCGCGCACGGGTTGCTCAGGCGGTTCGCACACCGGCAGCGCCGATGCCCGCTTGGGCCGAGCAGCCTGGTATTGCGCCAGGCACCTGGCACAGCTTTGCCGCCGCACTGCCAAGCGGCACCCACACGCTGCACAGCCTGCCCGGCGTATTCTCGTATGAGCGGCTCGACACTGGAACTGCGCTGCTGCTCGCGCACATGGGCCAGGTGACAGGCTCGCGCGTGCTCGATCTTGGCTGCGGCTATGGCGTGCTTGGGCTGGCGGCGGCGCTGAGCGGCGCGGCGCAGGTCGATATGCTCGACGACGACTTGTACGCAGTTGCGGCGGCGGCGCGCAACGTGAGCGAGCTTGGCCTGACCCAGGTTCGTGTGATGGCGGCGCATGGGCGCACGAGTGAATTTCGCGGCCCGTATGACCTGGTGATCACGAACCCACCATTTCACCAGGGCAAAGCAACCGATTTTCGCGCCGCGCAGGGTTTCTTCAGCTATGCGCGCGAACTGCTGGCAGCGCAGGGGCGGCTGCTGCTGGTGGCCAATAGCTTTCTGCGCTATGCTGATCTGCTGGGTGAGCAGTTCGCTAGCGTGACGCCGCTGATCCGCACACCATCGTTCACGGTCTGGCAGGCACAGGCGGGTTGAACCTGCGGGGCCAGGGCGATGTGCTGTACTTCTGCACCCTCACCCCAGCCCTCTCCCAGCGGGGAGAGGGGCAGGGGTGAGGGGAGTTACTGCCACTGCACGCTGCTGTGGGCTTGCGAGGGAGAACAACATGAACTATGAGCTAGCAGCCGAGGTAGCGAGGTTAGCCCAGCGCTATGGCGAGCCGCTCCAGGTAGCGGCACGACTGCCAGGGCGTCAGTTCTCGCCCGTGAGCGAGACCGACCGGGTCGGCGAGGTGTGTATGGTTGTCAGGCGGCGCGATGGGCGGCTGCTGACGGCAATCAAGACCTTCTACCCCGACGGGGCGCATCGGCTGCTGACCGGCGGCATTCACCACGGCGAGTCAATCGAGGCTGCCCTGCTGCGTGAAACCTGGGAGGAGACCGGCCTGGATGTGGCGGTGCGCCGCTTTTTAGCGGTGATCTCCTACCGGCAGGACGGCACCGATGATCACGGGCCGGCTGATTTCCTGACCTTTGCCTTTTTGCTCGATGAGACCGGCGGCACGCTTGGCCCGCAAGACCCGCACGAGCGCTTGGCTGGCTACCGCGAAGTCGCCCTCGACGAGCTACCCGCAGTTGCTGCACGCCTTGATGCGCTCGCCGACGACCACAATCACGAGATCGGCGGGCGCTGGAGCGAATGGGGCAGGTTTCGGGCGGTCGTGCATCGGGTGGTTTGGCAGGCTATGGCACAGGCCAGTGTTTGACCGAGCCTGGCTGCGCCGAGTGGGAATCAGCCTGGCGTTGGCGTTGATTGTCGGCGCGCTGGTGTATCTGGTCGCGCGCGGTGCCTCGGGCGCGTGGCTGCTTTTCCAGCAGCAGCAGCTTCTGCGCGATGTGCTCGGCACATTACAGTCGGGCCTGGAGGCACCGCCGGCGGCTGATCTACGCGCCATCAGCCGCGAGGTGGCCGCGCTCGACGCGCGTAACACCCAGGCGAGCTTGCTGCTGGCGGCGCTTGCCGCTGCCGTCGCCGCAGCCGCCAGCTTCGTCTGGCAAGAGCGAGCCGCCATTCAACCCCACTAGCCCGGCGTTTCAGCGCCGGGGCGTTTCAGCGCCGGGATGCTGCTGAACTAGCTGGGAATCGGAGAACAATGCCACGAAACACAGCGCCGCGCTACGCCGACATGGCGCGGTACACAACCGAAACAGGCGAACTAGCCCTGTGGGATGCG
>JACMIM010000307.1 GCA_014381165.1 Roseiflexaceae bacterium | reverse complement strand
TGAGACATCTATCTTTTTTGTTTTGCTTTTTGGTGCAAGGTACCAAAAAGCGAAACAATAGTAATTATTTCCTTTAATTATTGGGTATTTCCTTATATCGCGCTCTGCGATGATGACATTACAGAGCGTTGTCCAGGTTCTCCATGATCTCACTTTCAGGTATCGCCGTGATCACCGGCGGCGGGCGCGGCATCGGGCGGGCGATCGCGCTGTCGTTTGCCCAGGCCGGCGCGGATGTGGCCGTGCTCGGGCGCACTGCCGCGCCATTGGAGCAAGTGCGCGAGGAATGCCTCGCCCTAGGTGTGCGCGCGCTGGCCATCCCATGCGATGTCGCCGACACTGCCGCTGTGCGCGCGGCCTTCGCCGCCATTCGGGGTGAACTCGGCCCGGTCGATATCTTGGTCAACAATGCTGGGATCACCGCCAGCGTCAAGTTTGCCGAAACCGACGATGCGACCTGGGAGCGCGTGATGCGGGTGAATGTGACCGGGCCATTTGTCTGCTGCCGCGAGGTGGTGCCAACCATGATCGAACGCGGCGGCGGGCGGATTATCAATATTGCCTCGATCGCGGCGCTGAACGGCATCCCGTACTCATCGGCCTACAGTGCATCCAAGCACGCGCTGCTGGGCCTGACCCGCTCGCTGGCATTGGAATTGGCCCGCAACGGGATTACTGCGAATGCCATCTGCCCCGGTTGGGTCGAAACCGACATGCTCGCCGACACCCTCCAGAACATTGTCGCCAAAACTGGGCGCAGCGCCGAGGACGCGCTGGCTAGCGTGCTGGCGATCTCCGGCCAGCCGCGTGTGATCACGCCCGACGAGGTGGCGGCGGTGGCGCTGCGGTTGGCCGGGCCGGATGGCGCGCAAACGAACGGCGAGGCGATTGTGCTAGCATAAGCTCCAGGAACAACACGTTTACATTCTCTATCATAATGGAGGCACTGCTATGATGACCACTGGTAAACGATGGCTTGTCGGGTTATTCACGCTGCTCACATTGGGAGTACTGCTGTTCTGGCAAACACCTACACAAAACCGTGTCTCGGCGGCTCCAACCAATGCTCGTGTTATGTATGTCATTTCCTTTGGCGATGTGGCAGCGTATGATCTCAAAACTGGTCGGTTCCTTCGCCAGGTGCTTCAAAGCGAACCCGGCGTAGAGTATGCTTACAGCCTTGCCACTGGCCCAGATGGCGATTTATATGTCTTATCCTACACCCACCTGCTGCGCTACCAGGGCGATAGCGGGGCATTTATTAGTTCAGTTCCCCTAGGCAATGGTAACGTGTACCGGGACATTAGGCACATTCAGTTCGCGCCTGATGGCACGTTGTACACGCTGGAGCGCGACGGCGTGCGTCGCTACGATGCACGCACAGGCGCTGATCTTGGCATTGTTGTGCCGCTCGGTGGGTCGGCATACCCACCGCCTGGTGTGCCCTACCTAAGAGGGGCGAACGCAATCGAGTTTGGTCCGGATGGTGACCTGTATATCCTTGTGGGCGAAAACGGCAGGCTCTACCACTACTCAGCTCGCGGCGTATATATAAACACCGTAGCGCTCGAAAGTGGAGACTTTGATTTCGACAATGCAACCGACTTCACCTTCACGCCAAGCGGCACGCTGTTATTCCGTGAAAGCTTTAACTCTAGTATTACAAACAACCCAAATCGTATCGCCGAGTTCAACCAGAATGGCGAGTTGCTGCGTTTCTTCGCTAGCGGCATTTTTAATCCATCGAATATCACGTTCGGGCCTGATAACGAGGTTTATGTTATTTCTAATGGTAGTAGGCTGTTGCGCTATGCCTGGCCTAGCGGCGCATTGATAGATCAGGTTATAGAAGATGGCAATGGTCTAGGTGGCGTTGCCTTCGCCGGCGGCGCTACCCGTGCAAGTAGCGCCCGGCTAGCCAGTGTCGTGCGCGCCAACCCAGCGAACAACGTGAAGCCTGGTGGAACGCTCACCTACACGATCAGTACCGGCAACCAGGGTAAGGGCGCGACCGAGCGCGGCACGCTCAGCCTCGCGCTCGACCCACAGCTCGTGCGTGTCGTCGACGCGCAGTTCAGCCGTGGCGACGCCTGGGTTCGCACGCTCAATACAACCGAACTTGCCTTCCACACCGGCTTTCTTAATCCAGGCGACATCATGACCGCCACGATTCAGTTGGCAGTCCAGCCCGACGCGCCGCTCGACCGCCAACTGACCGCACAAGCGTCCGTTACCTGGATCGACGACAGCGGCGGCGGTGCGAGCCAGAGCAACAGCGTGCGCCTCCGGATCTCCAACACTGCCGCTGCCGCCGCGCCTCAGATGCTTGCTGTCACGCCACTCAGCGCCACACCGGGCGCAGACATCCGGTTCAATGGCGATAGCTTTATCCCCAGTGAGCCAGTCGCGCTGTGGTATAACACGCCGGATGGCAAGGCCGTAGAAATAGGCCGTGTCGCCGCTGACGCTCAGGGCGCACTTGTGACCAATCTGGCGACAACCGACCTGCGGCCCGGCTGGTATTCGCTGGTAGCGGCGGGTGTGTGGAGCAAGCAGACATTGGTGGGCGCGTTCGAGGTGCGCTGATTCGAAAGTTCATGTTTGTAGCTGCACCATACAGGTTTGTTCGTTTTTGGATGGTAGCCGCTGGGCTGAAGCTGCTGGCTAGGCGTACAAAGCCCGCCGACGCGGGCTGAACATCGTTTCAGCCTGCGGCTTCAGCTGCCGGGCGGGCGTCTGGGCCGCCCGGCGGCTGCGACGTGGCTACAGTCGCCGCGCTGTCGTTTTCAACAAAGAATTCCTTGAAACGAGTGCTGGTTTGCTCGGCGCTGCCTGTCTCGACCGGCGGCTCGCTCGCCTGGGGTGCCAATGCCGCCTCCAGCGCCTGCCCGACGTGCTCGGCGAAAACGACTGAAAGCGCGCTGCGAACCCCGTCGGGGATGTCGTCCAGGTCATCCTGGTTGCGTTGCGGCAGAATCACCGTGGTGATGCCGGCGCGGTGAGCGGCCAGCACCTTCTCCTTGACCCCGCCAACTGGCAGCACGCGCCCGCGCAGCGTGATCTCGCCCGTCATGGACAGCGCATCGCGCACACGCCGCCCGGTCAGCAGCGTGGCAAGCGCGGTGGCCATAGAAATGCCCGCCGAGGGGCCGTCCTTTGGAATTGCCCCCGCCGGG
>JACMIM010000306.1 GCA_014381165.1 Roseiflexaceae bacterium | reverse complement strand
GTCGTCGGCCTCGCCCGCGCCATGCTGAGTGATCTGCTTGCCGACAGCTACCTGGCTGGCATTCGCGCCAATCTGCGCCACAATCACGTCGCCGCGCGCCTCGTTGGCCAAGCTAGCCCACCAGGGCGCAGCCGCCGCTCCCGCAGGCACGGCCCCAGCAGCACCAAGCTCCCGCAGGCGCTGCTCAATATCTTCGATCTCGATCTGAATAGCAGGATCGACCCTGCTACCAAACAGGGCGGCCTGCTCGCGCAGCAACGCCAACCGCCGCTGAAAAGCAGTAATCTCGGCAGAATGTGGTTGATCGCTCATAAAATTTTCCGTTTCGCCAGGAAGAACTCATTTACCACGAAGACACGAAGAACACGAAGGCCGGAAAGA
The DNA here is from genome assembly GCA_014381165.1 of Roseiflexaceae bacterium. GTDB lineage: Bacteria > Chloroflexota > Chloroflexia > Chloroflexales > Roseiflexaceae > JACMIM01. The sequence goes on along the minus strand of JACMIM010000306.1, from coordinate 16,847 downwards.
ACAAGCAGGTTAACGATCAGACTTTCTCCAATAAACGTAGTTCTTCGTGCTCTTGTGGCGTCGTTTGTGCCTTCGGGTCTTCGTGGCAAAACTGGCAGCTGCTAGGCCCAGCCGCGTGCGCGCTCGACGGCCCGGTGCCAGTGAGCCAGGCGCGCCTCACGCTCGGACTGGCTCCAATCGGGTTCGAACAAGCGCGATTCACCGCCAAGCGGCGGCAGCGCGTCGAACTGCGGCCACACGCCCGCGCCCAGCCCAGCCAGTAGTGCGGCGGCGCGCACACCCGTCTCAGCCTCGCTCGAGCGGCGCACGGGGATGCCCAACACATCGGCCTGGAGCTGGCAGGCTAGCTCACTGGCCGAAATGCCACCGCCGATCTTCAGCTCCTGGATATCCAGCCCAGCCTCGGCGCGCATGCAGTCGAGGATGTCACGCAGCTGGTAGCCAATCGACTCGAGAAAAGCGCGGGCGATATGCGCCGGGCTGGTGTCAAGTGTCAGCCCAAGCAGCGTGCCGCGCGCCGTGCGATCTTCCAGTGGCACGCCAAAACCTGTGAAGGCTGGCGCAAACACCACACCAGCGCTGTCTGGCACGCTAGCAGCCAGCGGCCCCAGATCGGCGGAGCGGGCGATCCAGCCCATCTGCTCTTGCATCCAGCGAATCACCGCGCCAGTCACTGTAGTGTCGGCCTCCAGGCAGTACGTCGGCACACCGCCAAGCTCCCATCCCAGGTAGACCTTCGGCGTGCCCTGCGGTGGCGGCTCGGATCCGACCACCACATTCACAAACGAGGCGGTGCCATGCGTGCAGGCGGCCTCGCCACGTCGGCGACAGTCGTGGCCAAACAGCGCCGCCTGTTGATCGGTGATCATCGCCAGCACCGGCACCAGCGCGCGCCCGCCAAAGGCATCGGTCAGCTCGATCTCACCAAAAGCGTGGTTGGTCGGCACGGCGCGGGGCAGCGCAGCGCGCGGAATATCGAGATACTCGATCCACTCATCCCACAGCCGCTTGTAGCGAAAGTCGAACACCGTCATGGCCTGCATGAGCGAGTAATCCAGCGCGTGGTCGTAACTCGCCCCCAGCGCTCGCACGATCCAGCCGGCGGCCAGCGAAACTTGGAGCCGCCCCGCGTCGGCTGCCGCGCGAAAGGCCGGATCGTGGCGCATGCGCCAGGCCATGTGCATGGCCGAGGCATACGCGCCGGGAAATTGGCCCAGGCGCTCGCGGCGCTGCCCGGCCAGCGGCGACAGATTCACCTCCTCGACCAGCGCGACCGTGCGTAAATCCTGCCAGGTAATCGCGTTGCCGATCGGCTGGAGCGTGGCCGCGTCCCAAGCGAACACAGTGTCGCGCTGCGTTGTAATGCCGATCGCGGCCACCTGGTTAGCACGCACCTGCGCGTGTGCCATCGCCTCGTGAATGGATGTGGCGACACTGCCCGCTATCTCGTCGTGGCGCTGCTCGACCCAGCCAGGCCGCGGGTAGTGGCGCGGCACCGATTGATAGCCATAGCCGAGCGCGCGTCCGTCGGCATCCAGCACCAGCGCCCGGCTGCCGCTGCTGCCCTGATCGATTCCAAGTGTATACGGTCGGTCCATCTCACACCCTTACAGTACTGCTGTGCGGGCTATTCTACCATTGAAGCGGCGGCTGGCAAGACGACAGCGGAGCGCAAAGCTGGTGGGCGTGATATGCGTCATCTCCATCCATGGCGACACAGCGCAACCGTCACGCACCCCCAAAACCAGATAGCCCGGCGCTGATGAACGTTACCTCATGCATCGGGTAGCCCGCGCAGGCGGGCTTCGTCACCCCAGCCAGCGGCTTCAGCCGCCAGGCGTGGGATGGTGCGACATACCCAGGTTAATAATTAAGTCCATAAGCGCCGGGGTTCGAAGCGCACCGCCTGGTAGCAGTTCCCTGCCGCCGTTGTCAATTCGCTAGCATTGTGCTACCGCTATTCCAATCTGACACCTTTGCACACACGCACTGCGCAAGGTATACTGTACCAATCAGCAAGGAACATTACGTAAGGTAGTAGAACGATGTACGATCAGCGACCTGGTCAGCCTCGTACCGACACCACTCGGCACCTGGATCATTCCGAAGTCAAGAACGGCGCGCCCGAGGGCGAGGGCTACTACGAGGGTGCGCGCAACCGCACCGCCAAGTTCGCCAAGTCGTCGGAGCAGCTACGCGAGATTCGCGCCGAGATCAACACGCTTGGCCGCGAGGCGCACAACCGCCCGACTGGGCTGTTGAGCGGCGGCGATGTCGATATTGCCTACTACTACCTGGGCATTGGCCTTGGTGTCGCCGCCACATTCTACTCGGTAATCGGCACGGTGTTCGCGCTGAACGGCGGCAGCACTGCCGTGTTCAACCAGGTGCTGTCGCAGTGGGCCGCTGGCCCGGCCACCGCGCTCACCGAGGCGCTGCTGAACTTCCGCACGCTTGGCGCGATCGTGCTTCAGGTCATCCTGTTTATCGTGATCGTCGGCACCCGCCGTCATCGCCAAGGCTGGCAGCACTGGGCTGCACTACTGACCAGCGCCGCCCTGACCTACGCCGGCTGGAGCAGCGTGCTGCTAGCTTTTGGCACCGCGCCACTGGCCGTGCTGACCGCAGCAATTCCCGCCGCCCTGATCGGCGGTGCGCTGGCCTGGCTGATCGTCAAGGCAACCAGCGACATCTCGCTCCCACGCTGGCTGTGGGTCGGCGTGGTAATCACGGGCATTGGCGCTGGCATGCTGGGCGACACCGCGCTGATCCACTGGATCGGCGCACTGCTGGCCTGGAGCGCCGACCAAATCGCTCGCCGGATCATGGTGCTCGGCTAGCACAAAGCGGGGTTTGGGGCGCAGCCCCCGAAAAAAACTCCCTGCTTCTGTCATAAATCCGGTAGGATTGATAGCCACAAAGGCAGGAAGACTACAAATGTCTTTTCCTGCTTTTGTGGCTTCGTGACTTCGTGGTAAAATACCCGGCGCACCAGATTTGCCACCAGCGCAGTTTGATGCTACCATCTTCGCCTGATTTCGAGCTGGTAGCTGATGGCTGACAGCTAATGCAACCCACGAGGCCCACCATGACCCGACTCGCCGCGGGAGGCCGTATCGAGGCCATTTGCGGCTGCATGTACAGCGGAAAGACCGAAGAACTCATCCGCCGCCTGCACCACGTCACCATCGCCCGCCAGAAACTCGCCGCCTTCACGCCGCGCCGCGATACCCGCTATGCCAGCGGCACGCTTGTCAGCCATAACGGTGTCAAGATCGAGGCGCGCACAATCGACTCCGTCCACAATATTCGCCAACATCTTGACCATGGCGTGCAGGTCGTTGCAATCGACGAACTGCATTTCCTTGATGACCCCGCCGAGGAAGTGCGCGCAGTCTGCCAGCAACTCGCCGACGACGGCTACCGGGTGATTGTCGCCGGACTAGACCAAGACTTTCGCGCGGAGCCGTTTCCAGCCATGGCTGCGCTGCTGGCGGTTGCCGAGCAAGCCGATAAGCTGTACGCGATCTGCGTGTGCTGCGGGGCCTATGCCACCCGCTCGCAGCGCCTGATCGACGGCGCACCCGCACCAACCGCCGCGCCGACCATCGCCGTCGGCGGGCTGGAGCTGTACGAGGCTCGCTGTCGGGCGTGTTTCTTGCAGCCCATGTAAACACGGCGGGCTGGGAACTCGTCGCTGGGGTGTGACGTAGACTTTTGCGCACACTGGGCGCGGGCGGGTTGAAACCCGCTGCTGATAGACGAAACGCGCTGCAGCGCGTTGCATGCGGTTGAACGCGCTGCAGCGCGATTGGGCATAGCAGACGCCGGATTCATCCGGCGGCCGTGGTGGCGCAAACGTGTACGCCACACCTAGCGCGGCGTTTTGCTATACTGTACCTGCACACACCGCTAACTAGCAACGGAACACGACATATGCTTGCCGAAGAATTCATCGCCCAAAAGAAGCCCGCCTGGGAGCGTCTTAGTACGCTGCTTGGGAAATCGCAACTTGGCGGCCTGACCACGCTCAGCGCTGAAGAGCTGAACGATCTCGGGCGGCTGTATCGCACTGCCACATCAGATCTGGCGGTAGCGCGCCGCGATTTCACGTCCCACCGCATGACTGAGTACCTGAACGGCCTGGTCGCCCGTGGCCATGCTGCGATCTATCAGAGCCACGCCTCGCGCAGAAGCAGCGTCTGGCAGTTTTTCTCTAGCGGCTTTCCGCGTGCCTTCCGCGAAACCTGGCCTTACACGCTGGCAGCATTCCTAATGTTTTTCTTGCCCGCGCTAGTTAGCTTTGTGATCAGCTACCGTGACCCAGCGGCGGGTGCGGCGCTGATGCCCGGCCTCGCCGGCGCGATCGACGACATCCGCAGTGGCACCGAGTGGTGGCAGCGCATCAACGACGATGGGCGGGCCGCCTCCTCGACACTGATCATGACCAACAACATCCAGGTAGCTATTACAGCCTTCGCCGGCGGCATGCTAATGGGCACGCTGACCCTGTACGCGCTGGTGCAGAACGGTCTGATGCTGGGCGTACTGGCGGGTGCCTCGCAGTCACTTGGTTTCTCCGGCAATCTGTGGGGCTTTATTGCAGCTCATGGTGTGATCGAGTTGAGCGTGATCTTTATTGCCGGCGGTGCGGGCTTGCAGCTTGGCTGGTCGCTATTTCGCCCCGGCCTGTTTTCCAGGCGTGCCGCGCTCTCCATCGCCGCCCAGCGCGCCATGCTGCTGCTGCTCGGCTGCATCCCGCTGCTAGTAATCGCCGGCACAATCGAAGGCTTTATCTCACCCTCCAGCCTGCCAGTGGCGATCAAGCTGCTCGTGGCGCTGCTTTCCGGCATCGCACTCTACGGCTATCTACTGCTCTCCGGTCGCCCCGTCAAGCAACGCCGCACCTAAACCTTTTCATAGCAAGGCGGCACGTCTTCGCGCCTCATAGCCCCGGCGTCACCTGTAATTGGTCGCCCACCACCGTGCCGGTCACGGCCAGCAGGCCCGCCGGTAGCTCGATCACATAGTGGCCCTTCAGCGGCGAAACGCCAGCAAACGGGCGATTCGGCGGCATAGCCTCGCGCAACCCAACCACGGTGTGCGCCGTATCGACGAACAGCACATCGATCGGCACGCGCATAAAGAAGGTGTGAATGCTCCACTCCGGCAGAATCACCAGCGCAAAACCGTCTGGTAAAGCTTTGCGTCCCATCAGGCCCTTACCGCGTGCAAAGAACGAGCGCGCCACCTCGACCTTGTCAGCAAGCAGGACGTTGCGCGTTATATTGTAGATTTGCATGGTTGCACACCTTAAAAAAGACAAGGCGACAAGGAGTTAAACCTTGTCGCCTTGCCATCTTGTCACCCTGTGATCAGTATCCCTACAGATTCAAGCCACCAAGTGAGTCGTACAGGCGTGGCACCGCCGGCCCAAGGATCACCACAAACAACGCTGGGAAGATCAAGAACACCATTGGGAACAGCATCTTGATCGGTGCTTGATGCGCCTTTTCCTCCGCGCGCTGGCGGCGACGAACACGCATCTGATCGGACTGAACGCGTAGAATCTTACTAATCGAGACGCCAAGCTGCTCGGCCTGGATAATCGCCGCAATAAAAGTCTGCACATCGTCGACGCCACAGCGCGCCACCATATCCCTGAGCGCATCGCGCCGCACCCTGCCTAGGCGCACATCGGTCAGCACACGCTTGAATTCGCGGGAAAGCTCATTATCCCACTTTTCAGATACTCGCTGGAGCGCCGAGTCGAACGCAAGCCCAGCTTCCACGCTAATAGTTAGCAAATCCAGCGCGTCCGGCAGCGCTTTGATCAGGTTGTGCTTACGCGCACCAATCTTCTGGCCAAGCCAGATGCCCGGCAAGATATAGCCAACCCCCGCGCCCAGTACGCTGTACAGGAGCGCGTTCAACAGTGGCACGCCCGACGACGTAGTAACCAGTCCGAAAATAACCAGCAGCACCCCGGAAAGCCCCAGCCGAATGCCTGAGAACATGATCGGTGTGAGATTACCGGGGTTGCCGGCCATCATCAAGTTCAGCCGAATTTTCTCATTGCTGGCCTTTGGCGAAAACCGGCCAAGCACGGCCAGCAGCGATCGCGTGATCGGCACCACCACACGCTGGCTAAATGGCTGCTGTAGCTCCATTTCTTCCAGTGTGAGAGGACGCTCGGTAAATTGCGTCAACCGCTCGCTGACACTGTCGGGCTGGCCTGTGTTGCGCAGCAGCATCGCCGCAATCATAAAAATAAGAATTGCGATAACGACCAGAATGACAATAAGCATGATCGGCATAAAATTACCTCATACCTCGATATCAACGATCTTCATAATCGCGAGATAGCCGACTGTAATCATAACGATCGAGGCGGCAGGAAAACAGCACCACGCATCCGGCGGCAGGCCGAACGTGAAGATTGGGGCCATATAGCTTGGGTTCGTCAGCGAAATGAACATCGCTAACCCAATCGGCAGCGCAGTAATAACATAGCCAGATATTCGGCCCTGCGCAGTCAACACCATGATCTCGCCTTTGATACGCACCCGCTCTCGAATCGTGTGGCCGATAATTTCCAGGATTTGCGCTAGGTTGCCACCAACCTCCTGTTGAATGTTCACCGCCGTGATCAGGAGATCGAGATCTTCCGAGGGCACGCGCTTGAGCAGGTTATCAAGCGCCTGTGTCGTCGAAAGACCCAGGCCGACCTCCTGCACCACACGGCGAAACTCCTGCGACATCGGCGCGGGAGCCTCGCGCGAAACAAGTTCCATCGATTGCAGAAAGCTGTAGCCCGAACGTAGTGAGTTTGCCAGCATGCCGATCGTGTCGCCAAGTTGATTGTTAAAGGCCTTCTGTCGGCCACCCGCGCGGAAGTTCACATAGATATCGGGAATAAACGAAAATAACACCGCGCCGACCAGCGCCGCAAGAACTAGTGCTGTTGGTGCCGCGCGGCCAAGGATTGCGCCAAAACCGCCGCCCGCCAACGCCGCGAGTATCTTAACACCAATAAACTCTGAAACCTGCAGCTTGATGTCGGCGCGCGCCAAGTTCCGCGCAATCTGGCCGCCGCGCTTGCCCTTGGCCATTGCCGCGTCGATCGCCGCGAGCGGCCTCGCCTGCGCTTTGCCCTCACTTGGCTGCTCGCCTTGGCGGCCAGCATACTGCGTCAGGCGCGTGTCTACGCCTGAATCGCTGGCAGTGCGCCGTGCAAGCAGCGCGAACACGCCCAGAATAGCAAAAAAGGTAAGCCCTGCAACTACATATGGTGTCATATCGATCCTCTCGATTCGCCTACGGTAGACTGCTGAACAACGCCTTCCGCACTACCGCAGGCGAGAAACGCCAACTGCGTACACGCAGCATCGGCGCACGAGTTAGAAAAAACGATCAGCCCCAGCGCCAAACACATTTGGCGGCAGGTAAATATTGTGCTGCTCGAACTGCTCGACGAACTTAGGGCGGATGCCGGTGGGGCGTAGGTGGCCGACGATCTTGCCGCGCTCGTCAATGCCGGTCTGCTCAAAGACAAATACGTCCTGTAGCACCACAACATCACCCTCCATGCCCTGCACCTCGGTAATATTAGTGACTTTGCGGCTGCCATCTTTGAGGCGCGACTGCTGTACTATCAAATGAACCGCTGCCGCCGTCTGCTCGCGGATGGCACGCACCGGCAAATCCATCCCCGACATCAGGCACATGGTCTCGATCCGGGCGATCGCGTCGCGCGGTGTGTTAGCGTGTAGCGTGGTCATCGAGCCATCGTGGCCGGTGTTCATGGCTTGGAGCATTTCCAAAGCCTCACCGCCACGACACTCGCCCACCACAATGCGCTCAGGCCGCATACGCAGGCAGTTGATCACGAGATCGCGAATGGTAATCTCGCCCTTGCCTTCGATGTTCGGCGGGCGCGATTCGAGCGTGACCACATGCTCCTGACGCAGTTGGAGTTCGGCGGCGTTCTCGACCGTGATAATACGCTCGTCGTCGGGGATGAACGAGGACAGCGCATTGAGGGTGGTTGTCTTGCCGGAGCCAGTGCCGCCAGACACCACGACATTCAGCCGGGCGCGCACGCAGGCCGAAAGAAACTCGGCCATGTCGCGCGACAACGTACCGAAGCGGATCATGTCTTCGACCGTGATACCCTCTTTTTTGAACTTACGAATCGATAAACACGGCCCAACCAGCGAGATCGGTCGGATCACGGCATTCACGCGCGATCCGTCTGGCAAGCGGGCATCCACCATCGGCGATGATTCGTCGATGCGACGCCCAAGTGGCGCGACAATCCGGTCGATCACCCGCAGCACGTGTTCGTCGTTGTTGAACATCACATCGCTCTTGGTCAGCTTGCCGCGTCGCTCGATGTAAATTTGGCGCGGCCCATTGACCATGATCTCGCTGACCTCCGGGTCGTTCAGTAGCGTTTCAAGTGGGCCAAAGCCGAGAATATCGGCGGCGATGCTTTCGAACATGCGCGCTCGCTCGGCGCGACTCAACACAATGCTTTCACTATCCAGAATACTATTAAAGATGTCTTCGACCTGTCGGCGCACTTTTGCGGCATTGGAAAGATCGAGTTTGGGATCGAGTTCGCCGATCAAACGTTCCTGGACGCGCAGCTTAAGGTCGGTGAAGTTATTGTCCTCGGCGCTACGCGGCGCAGCCCCAATGCTGGCTGAAGCTTGGGGCGCGCCGGATCGCGTTGGGGCGGTTGGCACATCGCTGGTTGTACCGCCGATTCGTTTGAGCAGAGACATCGAACCCTCCTTCGAGCAGCTATCACACTTATCGCTTGGTCATAATGCGTGAGAACAGCCCTGATTTCTCTTTTTCTGCTGGCTTTGCCGGTACAGCCTTGCCTGGCTCTGCGGGCGCAGCGACCACCGCTCTGCCGACCAAGTTCGCAAGTGCAAAAATATCCTTCGAAGTCTGGCTGGTGCGCTTGTCGATAACCAGCGGCACACCTTTGTTGATTGCCAGAGCCATATCGGCACCAGCGTTCGCGATTTGTAGCGCAATCTTATGGCGGATGGTATCTTCCACCACATTCACTGGCAGGCCCATGCGATTATCGGCCTTGTTGAGCACCAGTGTAATCTTCTCAGCTGGATACTCGAGCAGGCCGGCTACCTCAAGGAACTGCGTGATGTTCTTGATACAGGTCATCTCCAGCGTCATCAGCACCATGATTCGGTCGGCGGCGTCCAGCATTGCCAACGCTTTATCCTGAAATGATGATTGCGTGTCGATAACAACATAATCGTATTCGCGCCGCAGCAGGTCGATGATTGCACGCAAGTGGTCGGATGTCACCAGCTCGCCAGTTTGTGGGTTGGGCGGTGCCAGCAGCACCTTGACTTGAGTAGGATGCGCAATCATCACATCATTGAGCAACTCACGATCCAGTTCGCTGATCCGGTTCGCCAGATCGACAATTGTTTTTGACGATTTGAGGTTGAGAATCACGCCCTGATCGCCCAGGCTAAGATTGCCATCGACCAGCGCAACTTTCTTATTGGTCGACTGGCGCAACGCCACAGCTAGATTTGCCGCAACCACCGAAGTGCCAACGCCACCTTTAGGACTGAACACTGCCACCACTTGCCCCTGCTGGTTGGCCTCGGCGGCCTCGCCCCCTTGCGGCGCGCCCGAAGAAACATAGCGCCGGTCGGTGGTGCGCAAGCGATTCACATGACGAATGGCATTGTACAGCTCGTCGGCGCTGATCGGCTTGATCAGAAACTCGCGTGCGCCGGCAAGCATAGAGCGGCGCAGGTAATCCTGCTCGCCCTGGACGCTCATCATAATCACCTGGGTTGCTGGAACTTGGCTAAGTATGGCTTCGGTAGCAGCAATGCCATCCATCTCCGGCATGTTGATATCCATTAGGATAACATCCGGTGTGTACTGCTTGGCCATAGCTACCGCTTCACGCCCAGTGCTAGCCTTTGCGACAACCTCAATGTCCTTTTCAAAGAACAACAACTTTTCGAGATTATCGCGTGTTTCCGCGATATCATCGACGATCAGCACGCGGATTTTAGCTTGATCGGACATTCGTGCCTCGCTTCGGATGATAGATCAACTCACGGTTACTTTCCGTGTATTGCTTGCTTTGCCGCCAAGCATACGGAAAAAGAATGCTTGAAGGGGCAAAAGCCCCCAAGCTGCCTTCAATCTAAAAGCTCTACTTGATATAACGCGCAACCCGCGGCGCGAGATACGCACCACGCTACGGCGTCGGTGTGGGAGAAGCGGGTTGCTGCGTCGCCGCCACCGGTGTCAGAGCAGTCTCTTCCTCGACCGCCGGCACGGCTGGCTGCGGCAGTGGAAGGCCAAAGTTTGTCACAAGCAGATCAAGCGTCGCGCCAAGCGTGTCCTCGATTGTGCCGTCGCCGCGCCCACGCAGCACCAACGTGATGCCAGAAGCGCCCTCGGTTCGACGCGAGAACTCCAGAATCTCGGCCTGCTGATTGGTCAATGCTAGCAGCAGAATCCAGGAACCAGGCGTAATTGTTGATCCCCCGCCGTTAGTGGCACCGTCTACCGTTGTCCCCGGCTCGATCAGTACGCCATTATCGTCGACCGCTGGGGCCTGGCCCTCGGCTGTTGGCGTAGTCGTACCGGCTGGCGCAACCTCCGGCCGCTTGACCAGCAGCACACGGACATTCTGAATGATCGCTTTGGTGGTAGTACCTACAAACTGCTCTTCGACAAAGCGAATCCCGCCTTCCTCGTTGAAGCCTGGGCGTAGATAGGTGCGTGTAACGCTGAACGACGTAAGCACATCGACAAAATCACCAATCGCAATCTCATCGGCCACACCGGACAAATTCGACACCTGCAACGGATACGCCTTTGTGCGTGGCTGTCCATCAGCAGCTTCTGGAATTGAAGCCGAAAGGCCAGGGTCGATTACATCACGGGCACGCACCGGCGAGGTCGAAGCGATCTCAGTGATAGTAACCTTGTTGGCAAGCTCGGTCACATCCTGAAAATAATCATCTGGCGAGGCGTTGAAGACGCTCTCGGGAATATCGGTGTAGTCGAGCAGCGTCACCGTATCTGTCAGCAGCGTATCACGCGGGATAGTCGCTCGTGCGATAACAATACGCTGGGTCGGCTCAGATGTTGGCTCAACGAACGCTTGATCGGTTCCTGGGGGGGTTCCTTGCTGAAGGAATACTGCCACACCAAGTGCGACCAATGCCGCAAGCACCGCACCTAGCAGCAGAATAAGCCGGCCTCCACGCCTCATGGGATCATACCTTTCTTTACAACAAAGAATGCGGAGCGTGAGGTGTCCATGCTTTTGATTATAGCACAGGCCATCAAACGTCAAGAAATCTCGGCTGATTTACCCGGTGCTGATAGACTTGCCATCAGCACCGGGTGAATCAGCATGCTTGAATTACGGCTGGGTGTTGACCATCGGCAATTGGATATCGTATGAGACCAGGCCGCCACCAGGCACGCTTGGCGCAGGCACCGTGAACTTATACTCGACCACATTGTTGGCCTCGCCCTCGCCGGCCTTGGCGTCGGTCTCGTCGACACAGCCCTTGGGATCGCCGTTGCCACATGTCGAGTCGATTACAAGAAACACGGTGTATTCACCAGCGCCACGTGCTTGCACCAATTGCAATAGGTCGAAGCGTGCACCGATATCACAGCTCGTGTTGGGCGCTACCGTGTACCAATCGGCCAGGCTATAAACCGCGTCTGGTCCCATCGCCTCGCGGGCGACCGAGCTACAGGCAACGTTGTTCGCCGACGTATCGGGAATCGGAATCGTTGGTTTCACTGGCGTCTCGCCCGGTGGGTAAACAAACAGATCGACAAAGAACGTGCCGCCCCTCAGCTCGGCATTAGCCGAAAGTGTTGGCTCGAACAGTGGCGCCTGGAGATCAGATTTACCATTGCGGTTGCGGATGCGCAGCTGCAGGCCAGTCAGTTTATTCTCGGTGTTGAACAGCGCCTTGATGTCCTCTTTATCCAGGTCAGACCGCAGATCAGGGCTACCTGGCAACAAGATTTTCAGCGAAAGGTACAGTAACGACGGCGTTGCAGTCACCAAGCCTTCGGAATCGACTGCACCGCCGACAAGCCGGGCACGATATTGGAAACAGCGTGCTACCACGTTGGTCAATGGCACCAGATTGTCGCCGTTTTTTGAGAACAACGAACTGCTAGTATTGCCGTCGAGCGTTGGGTTCCAGGAACTGGCGTCCCAGCCAGGATTGTTGCAGTTGTTGGCTAGCGAGGTGCGGAACGAAACCTCGATGTCCGTGTTTTCGGCTTCGTTGATCAAGGTCGACCAGCTGATCTCCTGAACCTGGGCATTACTGAAATTGAAATCGATTGGCTTGGAGTGGTACCAGCCATCCGACGCAAAGCCAGAGGCCTCGGCTTCCTGCTGACCGCCGATTTTGCCAAAAATTACTTCTTGAGAGTAGCTTGGCGTTGCACTCGCAAGCGCATTGGTTTGCCCACCAATGATGTATACATAGGCGCTTTCGCCAGCAGGAATGATTGCCATGCTGTGAAATGCGCGCGGCTCGACCAGCGCCTGAGGATCGGCCAGGAAGTTTGCGCCCCCTTCGCCACCATATGTTGCCAGGCCTAGGTTATTTTCCACATACGAAACGAGCATGTCGCTCAACGGTGTGGTGCTGTCTTGTGGTGAGATACCGCCGGTTAGGTAGTGCTTGCCACGAAATGTTACGCCGCTATGGCCATAACGTGAGCGCGGCAACGTGTCAGTCGGTAGATCACTTAGGCTTGGCTCGATCCAGCCATCATCGGCCTCGGTCACATACAACTGGACAACGTCGCTTGCATACTCTGGGCTGGGGCTCGGTGCGATCTGGCCGCCTACAATATAGATAGCCTTGTCGACACTGTATTCTTCACTATTGATGTTGTATTGCCCAGCAACCGCTGCGGCATCCCACAGGCCCGCTCGCGCGTTTGCGGTTGCCACCGGCAGCAGCGAAACCATGCGCTCCCAGCCTTGCGTGCCATCACGCTTGAGCAGGTTGCCGGTGGCCGGATCGACCTTGGCCCAGAACACGGCGCGCGAACCAGCATCTTCTTGCTGGCTTCCACCTTCCAGATAGCGCTGTAGCCCGCCAATTAAAAATACATACGCGCTGCCATTCACAGTCATTGTGACAGCGGACGCGCCTTGGACACCGCGCTGCAGCGGGGTCGGCAGCTCTGGGGTTGGCGCGGTAATCGATGGAATCTTTGCACCCGCCAGCACCTTCCAGGTCACGCGGCCATCGGCGGCCACCTCGCCAATGCGCACGGCATTGCTGGAAAAGTCGCGCGTGGCATCAACACGCGTATTGCCGCCAATCACATAGATGTAGTTCTTGCCGCCAATGGCCACCGATGTAACTGCCGGCGAGTGTAGCACGGCCGCGTCGGCGGTCAAACCAGGGGCGTCAGACGAGCGCGTGGGATTAAGCGAAGCTTCTGCGCGCCATTCGTCGGCCTTGAGGTCGCCAAGCTTGAGTGGGTCACTATCAGTTGTGTTGATTTCCGCTGAAAAAACTCGATCAACGGCTTCACTATTGTAGGGTTGAACCGGGTTTGTGCCGGGCTTAGTACCACCTTTTGCAATGCCGCCAATCATATAGATGCGGTTGCCAACAACAGCGACACCGGAGCGGATCACACCATACGGCAGCAGCTCTGAAAGCACGCGGTCGCGAAAGCGTACCACGCCAATTGGCATAAGCTGGACAGCGCCAGGGGTATCGTCGATCGCGCTGGCTGCGGGCGTCTCATAGGTGCTAAGCTGTGCGCGCTGGAATGAGCCGTCGGAAAATGATTTGACATCATTGCTGATCAGCTTTGGCACGATCAGCGCCGCCTGTGCTGTACCAGGCGGTATAGCTGACAGCAGGATCAGCAGCGCTGTGAGGATTAAAGTAACATGGGCCGTGCGAGATTTGGTCGCAGAAAACATAGTGTGAACTCCTGGGTGCAGCGGCGCGCAGCAGCGCGTGAATCGCCTACACAGCGTAGCGGGAAGACGCACAAAGAATGGTAGCAGTTTAGGTGAAGAATGAGTGCAAAATCGGTACGAGGAAGAAAGCCGGCAAATCGTGGTTTGCGTTGAGGCAACGGGCTAAAGACGCTTGAAATGTCCCTTGTTCTGTGTTCGGCGGCTTTGCTCTCGAACACAGAACAAGGGACATTTCAACACGTTAAACAGGGGCTGGGTTCGAGGAGCTTACCCCGCGAACCCAGCCATCCGACAATGTTCAAGGCTTACTTCGCTGGGCAGACTGCCGTATTCTTCAGGTCGACGAAGATAGGCGGCAACACGCGGGTATCGTTGAGGCTGGCGTTCGCGCCGACTGAGAAGGACAGTCGGTTGGCATATCTAACCCCTTCCCACGAAAGCGAGTCATACACATAGTTCTTCATGGTCGGTTTATCCGGACCCTTATAGCCAACCCACAGCTCAATCTGGTAGTTACCAGGCGGAAGATCGGCATCGACCTCAAGCGCGCCGCCGGGCTGCCCGTGCTTGATTGGGTAGACACCGATAGTGACCGTGCCGGTGTCGTTGTAGATTGTTGCCTTGCCGAACTCGTCCGATGCTAGGCCCATGCCAGTAGGATAATTAGCAGGCATGATACGGTCGATAAACTTAGCACCGCCGCGTGGAACACAGTCCTCCTTGGTCACACGCGAGCGAATGGCGTTGAGTGCCGCTGCCACAAAACCTGGCTTGTCGGCGGTGTACAGCATGCTCTGGTCAGAGGCAACCCAGCCCAGACCGTCGGTGGCAACGCCGGCCATGGCCAGTACGTAGATCTCCACCTCTTTGTCGGCCTCTTTGATCTTGTTGGCCTGATCGATCATTGCAGTGATTGGCCGCATCTGGTTCGTCGCCGTCAAGCCAATCTGGCAGTCAGGCGAGTTAAGCGCCGCCGTGACGCTGCGATCTCCACAGTTGTCGCGGGCCTGATTTGATGTGCCGTTCAGGAACACATTGGCCACACCGTCGGTGATGTAGATCACTACCTTGCGGTATTTGCGCCCGCTTGGCGAGGTGGCCGGCGTTTGTGAGATGATGCTGCGTGCCTTGGATAGCGCCTGCGGGCCAGGCGTACCACCAGAGGTTCGGTATGGATCGTTATTAATCCAGCCAAGCGAGTCGATCTGGCTCAACAGCAGCGCCTTATCGCTGGTGAAACCGCTCGACGGCACCACCTTGGTATTGCTGCTGAAGCCGTCGTCGCCACGGGTGCTAAAGGCTGTGTAGCGCATCATATCTTCAGGGTTAAGGTCTTCCACCAAGCTACGGATGGCCTGTTTGGTGACATAGACACGCCGCTCGGTGTACTTCCACCACGACGAGTTGGGGCCGCCTTGACAGCTATCCTTGTACTCATAGTTGTTGGACTTATTGGCATACTCGCAGCGCCAGTTCGTACCACCAGTTGTGTCTTTCAATGGGCCGACTGTGCCACCAAGCGTGCCCTCGCCACTAAAGTTCCAGCTCATCGAACCCGACATGTCGACGACCAACTGGTAGGCGATCGGATCAGCCGGATTGGTCGGCTCCGACCAGCGCGGATTGACCCGGATCGGGATGCGCACTGAGGGCGTCGGTATCTCGGGAGTTTCCGTCCCCGGAGGTATCGACGTATCATCAATCGGGTCGATATTGGTCACAAGGCAGGGACTCTCGTTGGCTGGCCCAAGGTAAACCAGGTCGATGTATGCGTTACGCCCACCATTCTGCGAAATGCCACCCTTGTTTGGGTCGTTGGGGTGGCCATCGACAATATAGAACTTGCCAAACGCGGCCATCTTGAATTGGCTGTTCGCGCCCTGACCAGCAACGGCGTCGATGATTGGCAGAATCATCATGGTGCGCTTGGTCAGGTGAGCTTCGAGCGCCGGGCGCACGCTGCCGTTGCCGCCATTGCTCCAACTCAAGCCAGGATCGCCATGAATCCAGTCGCCCGGCGTCAGCTGCTTGGGCGAAAGCGGATAGCCTGTTGGGGCGCTCTCGGCGAAGCCTGTTGGCCAAGCGGCCTCCTCGAAACCCTCGACCAGCGTACCCTCGCCACCGAGCGCTGTAGCCAGTTCAGCACCACTCTGTTTTTCATTAGTCCAGCGCAGCCAGCTGAAGCTGCCGGCCGGGAAGCCGGTATCCTTCAAATAGATACGCCGCCAAACCTTGGAATCATACAAGGTGTCGCTGTAGGTGCCGTGATCCTGCTCGCCATTTGGCCCCTTTTGATCGTTCGCGGTCGGCAGCTTGAACTGGTTGGCCGAGAAGTCGATGTTCTCGAACGAAACTGCGATTGGGTAGACACCATTGGTCGGCGGGCAGCGGTAGGCAAACGACGTATTGGCTACCGGTAGATTGGGGCGACCGACAACGCGAGCAAAGTAGGTGTCGACAGTACCGCCAACCGTCACCTGAATGTAGTTTGTACTGGCCGGCACCGGGTCGCAGCTACCGACGTCGCACAGGTGTTTACCCTCGACGTTCATGTAATAAGCGCGCACTGTACGGTTGCCGGTGACACCATTGCTGTCCTCGCCAGTGGAGGTCGATGCGCCTTGAAGCATCATCCCATTAGCCATCAGCGATTCATTGACGATCTTAGAAACCGTCCGGTCGTCCGAGCCACGAATGACGGCGTCGATGCCAGCCAGCGCGGCGGCGTTGGTGGCGCGCACCACATTGCGCTGCTCGGCATAGGTGTTACCCACATCGACCGACAAACCGACCAAGCCGAAGAGCACCACAAGCATGATCGCAATCAGCGGAATACTTT
>JACMIM010000305.1 GCA_014381165.1 Roseiflexaceae bacterium | reverse complement strand
GCATCAGGAGCCGTGGTAGAGTAGCCTACATTCTCTTGTGCTCTTTGTGCCCAATGTGGCAACGCAAGCAGCTGTCTAGAAGGGCAATCGTGGAAGGTCTACGGGTTGCGGTGGTTGGCGTTGGGCGGGCTGGTGGTGCGCTTGGCCGCGCGCTGTTTGCGGCGGGCCTGCCGATCGCCGCTGTGTGGAGCCGCACGACCGCCCGCGCCCAAGAACTGGCCGACGAAACCGGTGCTCAGGTTTGCAGCTCGCCCGCCGAGGCAGCCGCCAGCGCAACGCTGGTGCTGCTGGCCGTCACCGATGCGCTGATCGCACCGTTTGCGGCGGCGCTGGCAGCCGAGGCGCATCCGCTGCCTGACGCAGTGATTGTTCACCTGAGCGGAGCCAGCGGCGCAGACGTGCTGGCTCCGCTCGCGGCCTCGGGCTGGCGCACCGCCGCATTCCACCCGCTGCAAACCTTTGCCGATTCCCGCTCGCCGCTGTTGCCGGGGTCGCTCTGCGCGATCGAAGGCGACCCGTCGACCTTTCAGCTGCTGGCGGGCGTGGCCGAACGGCTTGGCGCAACCGTACTTGCGCTCGCTGCCGCCGACCGCCCGCTCTATCATGCGGCGGCCACGATCACGGCCAACTACACGGTTACGCTGGTCAGCCAAGCGGCGGCGCTGCTGGCGCGCTGCGGCCTCGACCAGCAACAGTCGCTGGCGGCGCTGCTGCCGCTGCTGCGTGGCGCGGTCGAGAACCTCCAGCGCGTGGGCCTGCCTGATGCGCTGACCGGCCCGATCGTGCGTGGCGATGTGCTGACCATCCAGCGTCATCTCACGGCCCTGGCGGAGCGCGCTCCCGAATTGTTGCCCAGTTATCGTGCGTTGGGGGCTGCCACGCTGCCGCTCGCCAGGGTGCGTGGCACCGATCAACACGAGCTTGCACAGATAGCCGAAGTCATTGTTCAGTACACACAGTAGCGGCAAAAGGATTCGCCATGCGAACGACTATTCTCGACATTCAAAAACTCAAGCAGCGCGGCGAACGCATCCCGATGATCACTGCGTATGATTACACCTCGGCGCAGCTGGTCGATCGGGCTGGCATCCCCTTGATTCTGGTCGGCGATTCGCTTGGCAATGTGGTGCAGGGGCAGGTTTCGACGGTGGCGGTCACCACCGACGATATCATCTACCACGCCCGTATGGTTGTGCGTGGCAGCCAGCAGGCGCTGATCATCGGCGACATGCCCTTCCTGACCTACACCAGCCTTGAGCAAAGCATTAGCACGGCACGGCGGCTGATGCAGGATGCTGGTGTTCAGGCGGTCAAGCTCGAAGGCGGGGCTGCGGTTGTGGCGAACGTACAGCGCCTGACCGAACTCGGTGTAGCAGTGATGGGCCATCTTGGCTACACGCCGCAGTCGGAACATGTGATCGGTCGGCGCGTCCAGGGCAAAAAGGCCAGCGACGCCCGCCGCATGCTCGACGACGCACTGGCGCTCGAAGCGGCAGGCGCGTTCGCAATTGTGCTCGAACTCGTTCCAGCGCCGCTTGCCGCAGCAATTAGTGCGCGGCTGCGCATTCCAACCATCGGGATTGGCGCGGGCGCGGGCTGCGACGGTCAGGTGCAGGTCTGGCACGATCTGCTCGGCCTGTATCAGGATTACCAGCCACGCCACGCCCGCCGCTACCTAAGCCTGGGTGATACGATCACCGGCGCACTTGGCGAGTACGCCGCCGATGTGCGCTCCGGCGCGTT
>JACMIM010000304.1 GCA_014381165.1 Roseiflexaceae bacterium | reverse complement strand
TGCTGAATGCTCGCGCCAGCCTGTTTCAGCGCCGCCTGCGTGCGCGGGCCAGGGTCAGCCACACGGATTGTCACCAGCAGTTCGGCGGCAGCCGAGTGCTGGAGGCCACCAGGGCCGCTGGACGGCAGGTCGTTTCGCGTGCGTGCTTCTGGATTGGCCAGCGCGCTCAGATACACACTCAACGCCGAGGAAGCGCGTGCTACGGGCACGGGCGCGGCGGCGACGGTAGCCGCTAGCAGGCTCAGGAGTAGCGCCACTGGAAGAAACAGCCGCATGTAGTGGTAGGTTGTTCGCATCAGAAATTGCTCCCATAGGATGTCATTGATATGCTCGAACGCCTGACATGGTACCACGTTTGCCTCAACTATTACCCGGCGCTGAAGCGCACCCGGCGCTGAAGCGCCGGGCTATTGGGTGGTGCCGGGGCTGGGTTGTTCCCACACCTTCACCCTCTCCCGTGCGCAGGAGCGGGAATCCGGCTCCCTTTCCCGGCGGGAGAGGGTTGGGGTGAGGGTATCAATTGTTCTGTTCTCCGCTATGGATGTGCCGGTGCTTCAGTGCTGGGCAAGAGCCGATGGCGTAGCGCTTGCTAAACTGTTTGCTGGCAACTGCATCGAAAAAACATGCTGCACGACGCCAGCAGGCGGGTTTCATTCGGCGGCCGTGGTGGCAGCGCAAAAGAGGCCTCTACACCCAGCCCATTAGCCCAGCGCTTCAGCGCCGGGAGCAAGGAATACACCGTGCCTGTTGCCCCGCTGGCTAACCTGCGAAAGATCGCCGTTCTGCGCGCGAATGTGCTGGGCGATTTCCTGTTTGCCCTGCCCGCGCTGGCCGCCCTGCGCGAAACCTACCCCGCCGCCGAGATTGTGCTGCTTGGCCTGCCCTGGCATCGTGCATTTCTGGAAGGCCGCCCCGGCCCGGTCGATCGCGTTGTGGTGATGCCAGCCCTGCCCTGGCTTCCTGGCGGCGGCAGCGCCAGCCCCAGCGAGGAAGCCCGCTTTCTGGCAGCCATGCGCGACGAACGCTTTGACCTGGCGGTGCAAATTCACGGCGGCGGGCGCAACTCCAACCCATTCCTCTTGCAGCTTGGCGCACGCAATACCGTGGGCCTAGCCACCGACGATGCGCCCAGGCTCGACCGCACAGTGCCCTACGTCTACTATCAGTCCGAGATCATGCGCTACCTGGAGGTCGTCGCACAGGTCGGCGCGGTCACGGCTGCGATCGAGCCGCAGCTGGCCGTGATCGCTCGCGACTTGGCCGAATCGCGCGAAATCGTGGCCGACGCCGAGCGGCTGGTGGTACTGCACCCCGGCGCATCGGACGCGCGGCGGCGCTGGCCGGTTGAACAGTTCGCTGCCGTGGGTGACGCGCTGGCCGCCGATGGCTACACGATCGGCGTGAGCGGTGTGGGCGCGGAAGGGCCAGTGGTCGAGGCCGTCATCGGCGCAATGCAGCTTCCCGCGCGCAGCCTGTGCGATGCACTCTCGATCGGCGGGTTCACCGGGCTGCTATCGCGCGCCGCCCTGGTGGTTTCGAACGACACCGGGCCGTTCCACCTGGCCGGCGCGGTCGGCACGCCAGCCGTCGGTATCTACTGGCTGCCCAACCTGATCAACTCGATCACGCCCTACCGCAGCACCCGCCGGGCCGCGATCTCGTGGCGCATGCGCTGCCCAACCTGCGATGCGCCACTGCTGCACCAGGGCTACGCCGAAGCCGCCTGCGACCACCGTGAGTCGGTGGTCGCCGAGGTGCCGGTCGATACGGTGCTTGGGTACGCACGCGAGTTGCTGGCAATACGTCACGGCGCTGCAGCCTGATGATTACCTGACCATCCTAACTACGCCAACGTGCGTTAGCACAGTATTACAGCACCGAGACCCGCGTGGCGGGCGAGCTTCAACCTCGCCCGCCACGCGGGTTTTGTCATTCAAATAGCCTCTATACAAAACTATAAACTTAGTGTATAGTTTAATTATAACGTTTAGCCGTTTGGAAATATCATGTCGGTCAAATACACAATTCTAGCGCTGCTGTATGACCAGCCGATGCATGGCTATGAGGTCAGGCGGCAGTTAGCTGCGTCGCTGGGGCCGGAGTGGGATGTAAAGCCCGCACAGATCGCGGCGACGTTGGTGCGAATGAGCGATAGCGACGCGCCGCTGGTCGATTTTGATTTCGAGCCAGGTGACGAGGCGCCGGAACGCAAGGTCTATCGACTGACTGAGGCTGGGCTGGCCGAGCTGGCGGCCTGGTACACGCAGCCCGAGGTGCGCGAGTACCGGCTGGGCGATGCCTTCTACCTCAAGCTGCTGTTCAGTCTACGTGGTGGGCCGATGCAGCCGGAGCAGGTGCTGATGACCCAACGCCGTGAGCTGTACCAGGAGCTGCACCAGGCTACCGAGCTGCGCCGTAAAACCGACCCCCGCCACGAGCTGCCGCTGATACTGCTGCTCGACAGCGCGATCATGCACTTGGAGGCCGATCTGCGTTGGATCGAAATGCTCGACGCGCGCCTACCCGACCTCAAGCAGCACAAGCCCAAACCGCCGCCCGCTCGCCCGCGCGGGCGCCCACGGCGTGGTGCCGAGGATCGGGTGACCAGATGACCACTACCGATGCTTGCATCTGCGTCGCCCGACGTGTGTAACCGGGCGATCACGCAACATAGACAGGACTTTCGCTTGCTGCCAAAATCTACTCTTTTCTTAGCAGTTTTTTGCGCTGTAGCGCAAAAAACGGCTAAGAAAAAAACAATTCCTTGCCCGCCGCAGGCGAAAAAGACGCTTTAAGCGAAAGTCCTGATAG
>JACMIM010000303.1 GCA_014381165.1 Roseiflexaceae bacterium | reverse complement strand
GCATTGACATCCTTGATCATCGGGTACAATTGCGCCCACAGGAGGCGTTGTGGAAGATAGTCATAATGTATCGCAACCCGCAGCGCGGCCTGCGCTGCGGCTGCGCTGGCTTGGCTGGCTGCCCGGCCTGCTGGCGGCACTCTTGTTTGCGGCCATGCTTGGGCAGGCAGGTGGGCTGGCTATCAGTGTGCTGGCGCTGGGATTCGCCGCTGCATTGGTTGCGCAGCCATCTGTACGCATGCGGCTGCGTGGCCTGCTGCGCTGGCAGGGGCTGCCCGCTGCACTGGCGCTCGGCGCGATTCTGCTGCTGGGCGCTGCACTGCGCTTTACCGGTATTCGCTTTGGCCTGCCCTACCTCGATCACCCCGATGAGTGGGCTACCGCCGAGCCAGCGCTGCGCATGCTCAAGACCGCCGACTTCGCGCCCGATAGCTTCACCTACCCTTCGCTCACAACCTACATGCAGCTTGGCATTGCCGCCATCCACTTTTTGGCTGGCGTCGGCGGTGGGCTGTACACAACTGTTGCCGATGTTGCGCCGGAGCAGTTCTACCCCTGGGGCCGCGCCTTCACCGCGCTGCTGGGCACGCTCGCGCTCGGCCTGACCTATGCTCTCGGTGCGCAGCTGTATGGTCGGGCTGCTGGCCTGATCGCCGCGCTGCTGCTGGCGGTCTATCCACTCGCCGCCGGCGATGCCCACTACATCACCACCGACACGCCAGCAATGTTTTGGACACTGCTGGCATTCGTAGCAATCGTGCGGCTTGTTTGCGGTTCCTCTTCCCCTGTTCTCTGTTCTCTGTTCTCTGTTCTTGCCGGCCTGCTCGTTGGTCTTGCGGTTTCAACAAAATACAATGTCGCGGTGCTCGTTCTGCCATTGGTTGTCGGTATTTCGTTAGCTGTGTATGATCAGAAACAAAGCCGTAGCGACAGCCAACACACCAGCTGGCCGATCGCACTGGGCCTGTTTGGCTGCATCGCTGGATTCACGCTTGGCACGCCGTTCTGGCTGCCGCGTCTGCCCCAGTTGCTGAATGATCTGGCCGCGATTGTCGTTCACTACCGCTTCAGCGGCCACGCCGGTGCCGAGGCCGATCTGCCAATCCTGGCCTACTGGGAGGGCATGCTGGCCAATGGCGCGCTGCTAGCTTGGCTATTTCTGGTTGCGCTGGCGCTAGCCTTTGTGCGCCGCAGCCGTGCCGATCTACTCGTCTTGGCCTTTGTAGTGCCCTCGCTGCTTCAGCTGGCCAGTGTGCGCGTGGTGTTCTTGCGCAACCTGGTGCCGGTGCTGCCCTTTCTGTGCCTGCTGGCCGGCGTGCTGGTTGTGCGCGTTGGCACGGCATTGGCGGCCTGGGCGGAACAACGAACAACGAACAAAGAACATACAAACGAGAACTACACACCACCAACCACCAACCGCAGACCGAGGACAGCATTCGTGCCACTGCTAATCACGGCGCTGGTCGTCGCGCAGCCGCTAGCAATCGCCGCGCACGATGAGTTGCTACGTTCGCGGCCTACCACCCGGCTGCTGGCCACCGAGTGGGTCGCGGCCAATGTACCTCCCGGCGCGCTACTGTGGATGGAAAACAATACATTGACCCTGCCAAGCCAGTACCGCGTGCGCGGCGGCGAGCCGGTGACAACCAACCCGCCAGCGTGGTACCGTGAGCAGGGCTTTGGCTATCTGGTGGTCGACCGCGACGCGCGAGTGCGCCAGCAGGACGCAACGCAGCTGGACGCGTTCGGTGAGCCGCTGGTGTCCTTCGCCGCCAACGGCGAGCGCCACGGGCCGGCCTACACCATCTACACAACCGGCACCGACATCGCCGCCGACGCACGCACGCCCTCCGGTGCAACGCTTGGCCAGGGCGCACTTGTGCTGGATGGCTACCGCCACCCTGGCATCGTTGCGCCTGGTGGCACGCTGTCGCTGGCGCTGTACTGGCGTGTCGAACGCGAGTTACCGCAGGATTACACGCTGTTCGTGCATCTGGTCGACGCGGCGGGCAGCAAGCTTGCCCAGCGCGATACGCCGCCGCTCGACGGCGCGCGCCCGACTTCGTCCTGGCAGCCCGGCGAGCTGCTGCGCGACAACCCCGACCTATTCATTCCCGAAACGACCCCGCCGGGCAGCTACACGCTGCTGATAGGCATGTACGATCCCGCCAGCTTCGCCAGTATCAACGACACTGGGCCAGTGCAGATCGGTACAGTGGTGGTGGAACGGCCTCGCTAATAGCTCGCGTAGGTCAATGCCATTAGGAGTTACGCAGTTGCCCAAGCGCGTTCATTTCGCCTGCGGCGGGCAAGGAAGTAACGAATACTTGTTTCGGTTTTTGGCGGAAAGCCAAAAACCGAAACAAAAAAGATATATTTTTCATGCTGCCGCAGGCAGGAACCGCCAACTGCGTAAGTCCTAGTCATACGGGAAATCGAAGATGCGCGATGTATCGCGCCCTGCAATGGCTGCATTGCACCCAGTTGTTTAGGTCTACACCGGCCGCATCTGCTCGGTCGCGGCGGGCACGGTGAAGAAGAAGGTGCTGCCCTTGCCGACCGTGCTTTCGACCCAGATGCGGCCGTTATGCAGCTCGACCAATGCTTTGGTGATGCTGAGGCCCAGGCCGGTGCCGCCGATCCGGCGCGTGTTCGAGTTATCGACCCGGTAGAAGCGCTCCCAGATGCGCGGAATGTCCTCGTGCGGGATGCCCATACCCTGGTCGCTGATCGAAACCAGCAGGAACTCGCCGGGCGGGTGATCGGCTGGCAGCGTCGGTTGCTCCTGCACGCGCAGCACCACCTCGCCACCTTTGGGCGAATATTTGATTGCGTTGGTTACCAAATTGACCAGCACCTGCTTGATCTTGTCGCGGTCGAGATAGGCTGGTGTCATGCGCTGCGGCAC
Source organism: Roseiflexaceae bacterium (assembly GCA_014381165.1). Taxonomy (GTDB): domain Bacteria; phylum Chloroflexota; class Chloroflexia; order Chloroflexales; family Roseiflexaceae; genus JACMIM01. The sequence continues at coordinate 3,365 of JACMIM010000303.1, read as the reverse complement.
GTCGATTACAACACGGTGCCGGTTCGAGATGTGCGTGTTGAGCTGCGCGATCAGCTCGCTAATCAGCTGGCGCAACGAAACCACCCACTGATTCAGGCGTACCGAGCCAGCTTCCAACCGCGAAACGCCCAGCAAATCCTCGACGATCTGCGAAAGGTGGTTGGCCTGGTCGTACACGGTCTTGACGAACTCGCGCTGCTCGGCGGGCTTGAACTCGCGCGCCAACATCAACTCGGTGTAGCCAAGGATGGAAGTCAGCGGCGTGCGCAGCTCGTGCGAGACAATCGAGATGAACTCGCTTTTCAGCCGGTCGGATTCGCGCTCGCGCGTGACATCGCTGACCACCCATAGCCGGCCGGTCAGCTGGCTCAGACTGTCGCGCGTTGGCGTGGAAAGCACATGCAGCTCTTGGTGCGGGTCGCGCAGCAGCATGGTTTCTTGGAACACCTCGGTTGGCTGGGCTTGGCCTTCGGCGCAGAACTCGCTCAACTTGAGCGGGTCGGTCAGGCGGGCCAACAAGCGCGTAACTAAATCCCAGGGCATGTGGAAGGCTTCGCCAATGTCCTCCGGCTCCAAATTCCAGATGTGTAGCCAGGCAGTATTGTGGCGCAGCAGCTTGCCTTGGTTGTCCATCAGGGCCAATCCACTCGTGATACTGCTAAACACCTGGCCGAGCTGCATGCTGGTTTCCAGCGAGTTTTGGTAGCCTAGGGCGCGCTTGAGCGGCAGCAGCGCGCCCTGCGCGATCGCCTGCACAAAGGCCAGTTCTCGCTCGCCAAAGGCAGCCGAGCGCGGGCTATCCAGTGTCAGCACGGCTAGGGCGCGGCCCGCATCGCCGATCGGTACGGCCAACTCAGCGCGAATCTCAGGTAAGGCTGCCGTGAACTCGCCAGCGTTAACCAGGTCGCGCAGCAGCAGCGCACGGCCCTCGCGCGCCGCTTTGCCCGAAAGGCCGCTGTTCCAGCTCCAGCGGCGGCGGGCCTCGCCATACACATCACGGCTGAACGGCTCGCGCGCAAAGCCCTCGAACACCTGCATCGATAGTTCGCTGCGCTCGTGATCGACCAAGCTGATCGCCCCGGCCTCGGCCCCGGTCGTTTCCAACGCCCAGTGCAACACCCGCTCGAGCAGGTCGTTCAGCGCCAACGGGTCTTCCAGATCAAGCTGGAACTCCGTGAGCGTGTGCTGCTGCCGTACAGTCAGCTCGCTTGGGCGCACCACCAGTGTTTTCGCGGGCATCTGCTCGCCTTCTGTGGCGATTGCGGCGGCCAGCAGCGGCAGTACGGCGGCCAGAAAGGATTGGTCGGCGCTCGAAAAGGCTTGCGCGCCCGCAGCACGTAGCTCAATCACGCCATACAGTGCGTCGCCCCAGACCACCGGCACACTGAGCACCGTCAATTCGGCCGTAGCCACAAGCCCGTTGGTGTTCGCTGTAGGTGTGGCAAGCGTCACGCGGCGGGCCACCCGCTGTCGTGCGGTCTGCTCGGTCAGCTCATCCTCCCAGGCAAGCGGCAGCCGCAGCGGGGGCGCAAACGATTCGCGCAGGTTGCCCGCGCCGTCGAGCCAGCTGATCAGCCGCGCATCGTCATACCACAGCGCTTCGCGCAGCAGTTCGAACAGGTTGCTCATCCGCGCCACCAGGGTGCGCTCGCTGGAAAGCAGCCGGGCGATCTCGGTTAGCAGTGCGGGCGATGGTTGGATTGCCGATGTGCGGGCGAGCATGCGTTGTCCGTTGTCTGTTGTATGGGCGAGGCATCTGCCGCTGGCTATCGATCAAAGCGATCGATCACGGCAGATGCTTCGCCGGTACTTTGCGCGTACACGTATTGTAGCAATGCGCCCCTGATTGTCAACGCGCCCCAGTTGCTGGCCTGCGGCCCCCAGCCGCCAGCCCCCAGCCCCTAGCCCTGCTATAATGCATATCTAAAAACACCCTGTGCTGCGTTGGAAGAAGGAGATTGCAATGCCAGTTGTTGCTGTGATTGGTGCCCAGTGGGGCGATGAGGGAAAAGGCCGTGCGATCGATATGTATGCCGAGCGTGCGCGGCTGATCATTCGCTACGGCGGCGGCAATAACGCTGGCCACACGATTGTCAATGAGTTCGGCACCTTTAAGATGCACCTGTTGCCCTCTGGCCTGTTCTACCCGCACACCGTCAACATCATTGGCTCTGGCGTTGTGATCGACCCGTCGGTAGCCCTTGCCGAAATCCATAGCCTGAAGGAGCGCAATGTCAGCGTCGAGCGGCTGTTCATCAGCGACCGCGCACATGTGATTATGCCCTACCATGTGGTGCAGGATCAGATGGACGAGCAGTTTCGTGGCGAAAGCAAGATCGGCACGACCGGGCGCGGAATCGGCCCAGCCTATGCCGATAAGATGTCGCGTATTGGCATCCGCATGGGCGATCTGCTGAATGAGGAAGTGCTGTTGAGCCGACTGCGTCAGGTGCTCGAGATTAAAAATAAGCTGCTGACCACCTACTATGGCGCGCAGCCGCTCTCGCTGCACGAGGTGTATCTGACCTACCTCGATTACGGCCGCCAGTTGGCCGATCACATCACCGATGTGCAGCCGATCATCCACCGGGCATTGGATAAGGACGTGGGCGTGCTGCTGGAAGGGGCGCAGGGCGTGCTGCTCGACATCGATTACGGCACATACCCGTATGTGACATCCTCGCCGCCTGGTGCGGCCGGCGCGGCCCAGGGCGCAGGCATCGGGCCGACGCGCTTTTCGTCGGTGGTGGGTGTGTACAAGGCCTTTGTCTCGCGTGTTGGCGAGGGGCCATTCCCTACCGAGGTGCATGGCCAAGATGCCGACGCGCTGCGCCAGCTTGGCACGCCCTGGGCCGAGGTTGGCACCACAACCGGGCGGCTGCGTCGCGTCGGTTGGTTCGATGCGGTGCTGGCCCGCTATAGCGCCCGCTTGAACGGCTTCGACACGCTGGCTATCACAAAACTCGATGTGCTCGACCAGCTGCCACGGATTAAAATCTGCGTCGGGTATCGTCTGCACGATACCGAGCTAGACTACCCGCCCGCCGATATCGTGACCTATGGCAAGGTCGAGCCGATCTATGAGGAATTGCCAGGCTGGCAGAAACCGACGAGTGCCTGCCGCCGCTTCGAGCAATTGCCGCCCCAGGCCCAACAGTACGTTGCCCGCATCTGCGAACTGGTCGGGGCGCGTATTGGCATTATCGGCGTCGGCCAGGCCCGCGACCAAGTGATCGAGGTGAACCGAGTCCTATAAGGGCGCTCTTACGCTCTTACAGGACTCGGTTCACCTACAGCAGGCAAGAAACTAACGAGTTCACCTTACGCAAGGTGGGGTTTGGGGAGGCTTCGCCTCCCCGAGATAT
>JACMIM010000302.1 GCA_014381165.1 Roseiflexaceae bacterium | reverse complement strand
GTCCCGCGTAGCGGCGTCGAAACCCGCGATGCCGTGACCGAGCGCGGCATCGAGCTAAAGAATCGGGCCGAGGGAACCGTGCGCAAAGCCCAGGAAGTGGCAAACGAGACCGCTGCGAAGGTGCAGGCAGCGGCACAGGAACTCATCCAGCGCCGCCCTGGCGATTAGCACTTCTACAGGAAACAAGCGCGGCACAGCCGTTGCTACAAGTATCGAGCGTACAAGAACGTGCGCAAGCAGGAGGAACGACCGTGGAACAGGATATGAAACGACGGCTTGTGTATGGCCTGCTGAGTCTGCTGCTCGGCATTGCCGCAACCCGGCTGGCACTGTTTATTACCAACAAGCTTGTCGGCGAACCCGCAACATCCTAGCACAACCTGGCTCGCTTATTCGCGTTGTGCGCTAACGGGCGAGCCAGCGTTTTTTGCTTGACAGCGCCACAGATAGCTGATACCATACGCTTGTGGAGTCACGCGGGAGTGGCGCAATGGTAGCGCATCTGCTTCCCAAGCAGAGGGTTGAGGGTTCGAGTCCCTTCTCCCGCTTTCAATTTAGCGCGTTAGAATGCGGAATCCCACTGCTGGTGCAGTGGGATTTTTCGTGCGTGTAGTTCAGCTCGCACCAATGCTTCCTTGAAGCCCCGCCATCATACCCTGCATACCGGCAGTCACCTGAGCAGAGGTTGGCGGTGTAGCAACCAGCTGGCGGCGCGCCGTTCAGTTCCACCAATCCTAGAGCAGGTTGTACCGCATTTGCCGGAAGACCTCTTTCCTGGCCGCGCGAAGGCGGGTTTGTGGGTAAAGGCGGTTCAACTTGATTTCGAAGCTAGGCCCTGATCAAATGAGAGGTAACCTCAGCCATTCGGTTGTATCGAGCATAACTTCTCACTCAACAGACAAAAGTTGGGCGGCCAGCCGCGTGCTATCGTGCGCTATGTCGCCGTTGTGCGGCGACGAATGTAGAGCGCTTTTGCGGATGAGCCGGTCGCTTTTCGTTCTTCGATCTCAAGGTCATCGCGCATGCCCTTGACCAACTCACTCAATTTCTTGAACCCGTAGAGCCGTGGATCGAAATCAGGCTTGATTTTGGTCAGATAATTGCCAAATGCGCCAAGATTAATCCAGCCCGCGTCATCATACTGCGCACTCACGAGGGCGTCGAGAATAAACGTTCGCGGGAACACTGATGCTGCTGGCTTTTGCACTGATGCGATGTTGCCTGATAGCGGAGAGACCGGCTGCGGTAGGTGCGTCGCAGATGCGGGGGCCGTGGCGGCGGGAGTCTTTCGTGCTACCGGACGAAGAACCTCCGTGAAAATAAACTTGTGACAGGCATTCCGAAAGGCTTCTGGTGTTTTTTGTTCACCAAAGCCCAAGACGGTTAAGCCTTCTTCGCGGATACGAAGCGCAAGCCCCGTAAAGTCGCTATCGCTTGAGACAAGACAGAAACCGTCGAAACGGCGGGTGTAGAGCAGATCCATCGCGTCGATAATCAGCATACTATCGGTCGCGTTTTTCCCGGTCGTATAGGCGAATTGCTGCATGGGTTTTATCGCATGCGTTTGGAGTACCTTTTTCCACTGCGCACTTGCTGGCGCGGTAAAGTCACCGTAAATCCGCTTCACCGTGGCTTCGCCAAACGCGGCAATTTCAACCAGCAGTCCTTCGATAATAGTGGCTTGGGCATTATCAGCATCAATAAGCACGGCCAATTTGAGCGTTGGTTCTTCTGATTCGAGTTTTGCAACGACTTTGGGAGTAACCGCCATGCTGGCCTCCATAGAGCGTGAGATATGCGCCGACGAGGTGGAATCATCAAATTCTGCGACAAGATCTATGAGCGTTTGTGTACATGAAGAAATATGAATGTCAGTATAGATAGGAGTTACACAGGTGCCCAAGTGCGTTCATTTCGCCTGGGCGGGCAAGCAAATAACGCATCATTGTTTCGGTTTTTGGCGCTCTGCGCCAAAAACCGAAACAAAAAAGATAGAGCTTCCATGCTGCCGCAGGCAGAACCCGCCACCTGCGGGATGACCGGCGTTGCGGTCTCCGATCCTGCGCAATTACTCCCTGCTGAGAGCTGGGAGAAACAGATACCTTGTCACCGTGACCTGCCCGCCTGGCCCTAGCGTGATTGTTGGCGTATTCAGCGGCTGATCAGTACGTGGCGGGGCATCGCCAGCGAGTACAAACGCGGCCTCGCGCGTTTGGCTGGCTGCAACCCTCACTCCTGGAGTATCCACCGTGATACGCACATTGTACTGGCCAAGCGGAACACCCGTGGCGGTTGCCAGCACAAACACAAGCGCGCCTGCGTTATTCATCTGCAATGTGGCAAGCTCGCGGAACGTGGTTGCGCCTGGCTCCTGAATGGCTAGTACCGCCCGACTGTTTGCACTGAAGTTTTGCGCGTTCAGCACAAAGCGGCTGCCCGCTGCGCCGGTGGGGTAGTTGACCGTGAACGCTGGCTCCACAGGCGGTTGTGCATCGCTGGCGCGGCAACCACCGAGGTTGTCGGCGCGGTTGAGCAGATCATCAGGCACCAGGTAATCCAGCGTTAAGTAGGCGTGCTGGTAGCCGCTCGATGCCTGATCGATCACATCGTAGTAGAACGGCTTAAAGGTATATTCGCATTCCAACGGGCGCTGGTCGCTGGTAGGGAACCCGCCGATTTCGCCACCTAGTTCGAGGCCGTTGCTGGTGCCGGTGCTGCGAGTTTGGCTTTGGGCAAAGGTCGTACTGAACTCATACGCACCGCCTGCGGTGATCTTGGCACCAACCCCCGCCGCGACATCGAACTCGGCACCAACTCGGTAGGTATTGCTGCTCGACGTGTCGATACTGTGTTCTGTGGCGTAATCGCGTTGCAGCGACCATGTGACCAACGTACCGCCATTGCCAACTTTGACATTGTTCAGCGGGCCATTATTGCTGGCCTGCCAGCGCAAGTTGCCGTGCATCAGCACCCAGGCCAATTTGTCGCCAGTGGCGCGCGGATTGTACAGCTTGACCTCGAATACACCGTCGTTGGGCGTGAGATCGCGAGCGTCCAGTGGGTAGCGGTCGGGGTCGATCTGGTTGCCGCCATAGACTTGCACTTCGTTCAGCGCAAGCACACCGCTGCCTGCCCGCTGCACTCGTACAAAACGCCCGCGCGTTGGCGTATTGTTTGCTTGCAGGGTGCGTAGATTGGTCAGTTCGCCCAGGCCGCCGTTCAGCACAAAGCTTTTCACCCGGCTGTCGGCTTGCAGCGCTGCCGGGTCGTTCGCGATCGTGCGCGGATCCACGTCGCTCAAGAATACGCGCAGGTCGGCCTGCGGCGTGCAGATACTGGTGCTGCATGCATCATCGCGCCCATAGATGCGAACCTTGGTGATATCCTGTACACTGCCAAGGTCGATCTGCCACCAGGGGTTGGCTTCGCTCTGCGTGCGGCTCACACTCGCCCCGCCGCCTGAGCGCCAGTCGCCATCGGCGGCGCGGCTGGCAACAAAGCCACCATCGCTGCTCGACTGCGCGGCGTTCTCACTGCGGAAGAGCGTCAGGTTGGCCCACTCGCGCGCGACCGGTGCCCACTGGTTGGCAAAGCTGCTTGGCGCGCCATACTGCTGATCCCAGGCGTCGAGCGAGACGGAAGTGCGCGTGCGGCCTTGATAGGCACAGTAACGCAGGGCACCATCGCGGACGCTGCCTTGTTGTTCGACCTGATAGTTATAGCAGTTATAGCGTGGTTCCTCCAGCGCCACAAAGCTGCCATCGCTATTGCTGAACGAGATGCTTTCGGTCGTCGCCTGGCTGATTGTGGTGCCGGAGCCAGTGCTGGTTTCCCAGTTGTACCCGCCAGTCACTCGTGCGGCCACCTCGGCCACCTCGGCATCGATCTCGAAGCCGAAATACGCCGAGATACTATGCTCGTGCGAGGTGCGAATCTCGTTGGTCTCGCTGGTGGCAAAACCGCGGTATTCGCCAATCGAGCCATATTTGTTTTGCGCGTTTTGAATATCCTGCCAATACGGTGGAGTGAAGACCGCCGCCGTGATTTGCGGTTCGATCACGTCCTTACACAGCGGAGTGTTGTCGCGTGGCGTGTAGGTCGCAAGCAGCGAATCATTATTGACATCGCCAAAGCCAAGCGCAAGTTGCGTGGCATTCTTGCGGGCGGTATCAGTTTCGATGATCGTGCCGCCAGGCGTAAACCCTTGGCCGGGCGCAATGCTATCGCTCAAGCGGCGCACCACCAGTTCAGCCCCATTGGCAGTCGCCAGCGCAAGATCGGCCCCGCCGTCGCGATTCATGTCATCGACAGCCAGTGCAAGCGAAAAATTGAGCGAAAGGTTTTGCTGGTTGAAGAATTGGTTATGCAGCAGAAAGCTGCCGGTGCCGTTGGTCTCGCTGCGTACATCATAGCTATGGAGCAGCAAACCCGCCTCCTGCGTGTCGCTGCCGGCGCGTTGGTAAGCCAGCAGCACCTCGGCGCGGCCATCGCGGTCGGTGTCGGCGGCGGCGAGGCGCATGTTCAGCGTTGCGCTGCTGATGTTGAACGAAGCCCACGGCGTGAGGCCAAAGGTTGCGCCCCCGGCCACTTTATACACAACAATGCCGATGCCAGCGCTCAACTGACTATCCTGCGTCTCTTGCTCCTGCGCCACGATCACCTCGGGGTGAAAATCGCCATCGAGGTCGCCAACCGCCACTTCGATACTCTGCGGCGTGCCGATGTTCAGCGGCAGGTCGGTCAATTCCACCAGGCCATCAAATCCGAACCCAGCGCCAGTAGCACTGCCCGCTTGCGAACTCAGCACCAGCAGCCGCGATGCCCCACTACCATCGATATAGGCAACCATGCGTTCGCCGGCAAAGCCACGCTTGCGCAGATCGCCGACGGCGAGCGCGATCGCCTGTGGGTTGGCCCGGTCGCCACGTTGGTCAAACCAGAAACTACCAGCGTTTCCGGTTTCATTCCACAGTTCTACCCGCAACGAACCCACGTTTGATTTCATTGCAAGCG
>JACMIM010000301.1 GCA_014381165.1 Roseiflexaceae bacterium | reverse complement strand
GATCGCGTGGGTATCTGGTCGGGCGTTGAATGGTACATGCGTAACGAGAAGGATTGATATGGCAAACGTTCTTGTGATTTCTGCCCACCCCGACGATGAAACCATGGCGATGGGCGGTACGATCGCGATGCATGTGCAGCAGGGCGATCTGGTATACCTCGTAGAGACAACGCGCGGTGAGGGCGGCGAGGTCGGCGAGCCGCCGCTGACCAGCCGCGCACAGCTCGGCCCATTTCGTGAGGGCGAGTTGCGCGAAGCGGCGCGGGCGCTGGGGGTAACTGGGCTGGTGTTTCTGCCGTTCGTCGATCCGCACATGGAGATCGGTGGGACAGCTCAACAAGTCGACGCCACGCCAGAAGCGTTTACAGCGGCGATTCGCGCCGAGATCGAGCGGCTCCAGCCCGATATCATCTACACCCATGGCTCGAATGGCGAGTACGGCCACCCGCAGCATGTGTTTACGCACGAATCAGTGCGGCGCGCACTGGCCGAAAGCGGGCTGCGGCCTGAGCTGTACACCTGGGGCGCGTGGTACGAGCCAGCCGAGCGGCCCGATATGCTCAACAAAAACGATATCGCTCAAACGGTGCGCGATGTGACGCCCTGGTTCGCGCAGAAGCTGGCGGCGGTGATGGCCCACCGCACGCAGCATACCATGTTCCTGCGCAACTCTGGGGCGGCCAGTGTGGCCGACATGGTGTCCAAGACCGAAAGCTTCAAGCGGGTTCTGGAGGAGTAACCACGAAGACGCGAAGGTTCAGAATAAAGCTGACGCTACCCTACGCGCTTTGCCATGAGAATATCCGGCTTGCCAAAGCCATTCGCGTCGGGCACCACGCCAGTAATAACAAAACCACAGCGCTGGTAGAATGTGAAGGGGTGACCACGCAGATTTTGGATGGCGGCGATGTGCGGCCACACATCTGGATATAGATCGACGCCGGAAAGCGAGGTCATGCCCGTCTCGTCATCGCTACCGAGCACAAGCGTGTGCGCGCCGCGCTGCCGCACCTGCGTTTCCAAATCGGCTACCAGCGCCCGCCCGATGCCGCACCGCTGAAGATTGGGCTGTACCACGAGCGGGTGTAGCTCCCAGACCAACGAGTAGGTCGGCTGTGCGCCGATCCAGCCGAGCAACATGCCGTCGTCGTCGCGTGCGGCACGGCAGATCTTGCCGTCCTCCAGCGCCTCGTACACCTCGACCAGCGCTACCTCGTGGGTGGGCCATGCCTCCGGCCAATCGGCTCGGAACCCCTCGACGAGCAGCGCCGCTGCTTGCTCAATAGTGTGTCGGTCCTCGTGACCGAGATCGCTAATTTGCATTGTTTATAGGCCTCACGCAGTTGCCAAAGCGCTTTCGTTTCGCCTGCGGCGGGCAAGGAAGTGACTCATCATTGTTTCGTTTTTTGCGCAAAGCACCAAAAACGAAAAAAGAAAGATAAATGTTACATTATGCCGCAGGCTGAAGTCGCTAACTGCATGAGTCGTAGGTTAGAGTGAACCAAGGCAATCCCACGGGCGGTATGCCTGGCTCTCGCACACAGCTCAAGCCTTGGCTTGCGCCTAACAAAGAAGAGCAGGAATATAAAGCACACGGTGATTTACCGCAGGTATTCTGCAATACTTCGTTGCACATATTCTGCAATATTCACTTCATGGCTTCCTAAAGCGGTAAGAGACAAAAGTGTTTACAGTATTTGTGCTGAAAAAGCCTAACCGCTTCTCGTGTTTCTGAGTCAGATAGTTCGAGCTTTTGCACGCGCTACAGAGGGCGCTCAGCTGATTTTCGCCCTGCGCAGGTGCCAGCCCAGCTCTGAACCCGTAGGCGGAAACTAATCGACCAATGACACTGGCATCGATACCGTTGCTTGTAACATGGTCACCGCGATCAAAGCTCCGGAACACCGGTCCGCTTTGGTCAAACGCCAATCCTGCCGCTTGTAGCCACGCTGTTACCGTCTGAAAGAGCAGATCGTGGACTTTCAGCCGACGTACCTTGTCGCGCTTGCCAGGAAAGACGACCCACCAACGCCCACCATCTTGACGGAATGCGGTCAGGAGCAAATCGGCAACCTCCTCACGGCGAAGGCCAAGGAAGAGCATGACATCCAGGATGGCAAGGTCGCGCTTCCCTTTTGCCGTTGTCGTGTCCACAGCACTGCGTAACTGGCGTACCTCGCTCCGCATTAAGCGCCGTCCAACAGGCTGCTTCATTTGTGAACGGCGTGATTGGTAAATCTTGATGTTCATCGTGCGCGCTTGCTCTGGAGTCAAGACACCGTCACGATGTGCGATTGCGAGCAGTGTTCGAACAGCATACGTCCGAAT
>JACMIM010000300.1 GCA_014381165.1 Roseiflexaceae bacterium | reverse complement strand
GACCTGCGCGACGCGGTGCTGGTCGGCCACTCGACGGGCGGCGGCGAGGTTACCCGCTACATCGGCCGCCACGGCACCGCCCGTGTCGCCAGGGCGGTCCTGATCAGCGCCATCCCACCGCTGATGCTCCAGTCGGAACACAACCCGGAGGGCACGCCGATCGCGGCCTTCGATGCTATCCGCCAGGGCACCTTCGACAACCGCGCTCAGTTCTTCCGCGATCTCTCGCTGCCGTTCTACGGCTACAACCGGGCGGGCGCGAGCGTCTCGGAGGGTATTCGCGACTGGTTCTGGTGGCAGTCGATGCAGGGCGGGATCAAGGGTGTCTACGACTGCATCAAGGTCTTCTCTGAGACCGACCTGACCGAAGACCTCAAGAGGATGTCGGTGCCGACGCTGATCATCCACGGCGACGACGACCAGATTGTGCCGATCGCCGCCTCGGCCATGCGCTCGGCCAAAATTGCGCCGCAGGCCACGCTGAAGATCTATGCAGGCGCGCCGCACGGCCTGCCGATGACGATGCAAGACCAACTCAATGCCGACCTGCTGGCGTTCCTGCACAGTATCGGCGCGTAAAGGAGCACAGTGCATGAAGCTAGCCACGAATCGGCTTTCGCGTCGCCAGCTGCTGCAAAGCTCCGGCGCGACATTGGCGGCCTTCGGGCTCGTAGGGCTGGGGGGGGTTGGAAGCCTACATACTTTGGAAACCAACGAAAGGGAAACGCTCATGACAGAGAACAGTGTCTCAGACAAGCCAACGATCGTCTTTAGCCACGGCGCATTCGCCGATTCGTCCGGCTGGAACGACATTATCAGCACCCTACGTGCCCTCGGCTACCCGGTTTTCGCCACCTCCAATCCGCTACGGGGCGTAAAGTACGACATCGACTACACCGCCGCAACCATCAGGAACATCAGAGGCCCAATTGTGCTCGTCGGTCACTCCTATGGTGGCATGGTGATCAACGGCGTAGCCAGCAGCAACAAGCAGGTGCAGGCCCTGGTCTTCGTCTCGGCCTTTGCCCCAGAGGCAGGGGAGAGCGCTGCCGATCTTTCGGGCAAGTTCCCCGGCGGCACGCTCGGGCCAGCACTTGCGCCGCCAGTGCCGCTCCCCGACGGGTCAAACGACCTGTACATTCAGCCAGAGAAGTTCCGCGCCCAGTTCTGCGCCGACGTTCCTGAGCCGCAGGCTGCGCGTATGGGCGCCTCACAGCGCCCCTGCACCGAGCTCGCGCTCAACGAAAAGGCGAGCGGGTCGGCGTGGAAGAACATTCCGTCGTGGTTTGTGTGGGGCGAACTGGATAAGAACATCCCGGCGGCAGCGCATCGCTTTATGGCCGAGCGGGCAAACGCGCGCGAGGCGCTTGAGATCAAGGGTGGCTCGCACGTCGTGCTGATCGCCAACGCTGATGCGGTCGCCGAGGTCATCCTACACGCGGCCAAGCGCGCCAAGTAGTTGAAGCTGCCGCTGTCACGCCGCCGTTGGCCGCATCAGCGAAGGCTTGGGCGACTCGGCGGCGTGACACAGCTTGTTTCTTATGGAGGGAAATTATGCACACCGCCGTGAGCGCCGAGGATATTCGCGGCCCATCGCCACTGGTCGCGATCGAGAACGAAGCGCCGGCCAGGCTCATCGTCGACCCGCCGCTGCCTGGGCCGCTCGCGCAGGGTCGTGTCTTCATCCAGTATGCGACAGAGAACCTGCGCGTGGTGCCGGTGTTCGGCAAGGGAGCGCTCGACGTGTCGCCGCGCATCGGCCACGTCCACATCACTGTTGACGATGCGGGGTGGCACTTCGTCGATGCCAGCGGCGAGACGATCATTCTGGTTGGTCTGGAACCCGGCCCGCACAAGGTGCTCATCGAGTTGGCCGACCCCACGCACAAAGTGCTCACCAGCCAAACGGTAGAGTTCATTGTGCCCACACGATGAACAGGCTTGAAGGCGCTGCGGGCTCTATCGTCGTAAAGCAGCCCGCAGCGCCCGCAGCGAACGGAGGATTGGCACAATGAATGGCTCAATGAGCACCTGGTTTGCAGGCTTCGAGGCGCGCACTTTCGATGTCAACGGCGTATCCATCTTCGCCCGCTATGGCGGCAATCCGCACGGCCCCGCGTTGCTGCTGCTGCACGGCTTTCCAGAAACCCACGTGATGTGGCATCGCGTTGTGCAGGCGTTGCAGGATCAGTATTTCGTGGTGCTGGCCGACCTGCGCGGCTATGGCGACTCGTCTAAGCCGTTGGGCCTGCCGGATCACCGCAGCTACGGCAAGCGCGCCATGGCCGGGGATGTGATCGGCGTGATGAACACGCTTGGGTGGCCGCGATTCTGCCTGTGCGGCCACGATCGCGGCGGCCGTGTGGCGCATCGGCTGGCGCTGGACTACCCTACACAGGTAGAGAAGTTATGCGTCATCGATATTGCCCCGACGCTGGATATGTACAACGCCACTGACACGGCGTTTGCGACCGCCTACTACCACTGGTTCCACCTCATCCAGCCGAATCCGCTCCCAGAGTTTATGATCGGCGGCAATCCTATGCGCTATTTGCATGCCTCGCTTGGCGGGCTGGGGAGCGATGGGCTTACACATATCGAACCTGCCGCGCTAGCTGAATACGAGCGCTGCTTCACGCCCGAGGCCATCCACGCCGTCTGCGAAGACTATCGCGCCAGCGCCGGTATCGACCTTGAGCACGACCGTGAGAGCCGAGCGCGCGGCGAAAAGATTCGCTGCGACATGCATGTACTGTGGGCCGGGCGCGGCGTAGTGAACAGGTTTTTCAAGCCCGTGGAACTCTGGCAGGCGCAATGCGCGGGCAATGTGAGCGGCGAGGCCCTGCCGGCCGGGCACTTCATTCCTGAGGAGCTGCCACTGGAAACTGCACGTGCCCTGGCCCAATTCTTTGGCGGTGCTCAACCTGCAAGTGGTGTTGGGGATCGTCGCACACAGGGGCCTACTGATCGATCGCTTGTAGGTGGATCATGACACACGTACTTCCCGCACAGCTTGTGTCCGTACACGTCGGTCTGCCGCGTCGCGTCGAATGGAAAGGCTATTCGGTGCTGACGGGTATCTGGAAGGAGCCAGTGGACGGGCCAGTTGTCGCCCACCATCTCAACCTCGATGGCGATCGGCAGGCTGATCTCACCGTTCACGGCGGGGCAGCGAAGGCGATCTACGCGTATCCCGTCGAACACTACGACCTGTGGCGGCGCGAGCTGGTGCCGATGGAGGTAGCGTGGGGCATGTTTGGCGAGAATCTGACGACGCAGGGTTTGAGCGAGGAAAGCGTGCTAATCGGCGAGCGCTTCCAGATTGGGGAGGCGGTGTGTGCGGTGACGCAGCCGCGCCAGCCCTGCTACAAGCTCGCCGTGCGCTTTGGTCGTGATGACATATTGCGGCGCTTTGTGCAGAGCCGCCGCACTGGCTGGTATTTCTCGGTCGAGCGCGAAGGCGCTGTCGCGGCAGGCGACCCCATTATCCGGCTCGATGCGCCAGCCGGGAGCCTATCCGTCGCCGCCGTGGCCGATCTGCTCTTTGCGCGGCAGCCTGATAGCGAGCAATTGCGCGTGGCCGCAACACTGCCAGCGCTGCCCTGGGGCTTGCGCCTGTATTTTGAGGAGCGGCTCGCAGCACTGCACGAGCAATAAGACTCGAAAGGAGAGGTCTACTATGACACGTACGTATTCACCGCTGTTTGATCTGTCCGCGCTCCCGTCACTACGGTCTCGTATTCAAGGACGTGTGTTTGTACCCGGCGATGATGGGTATGAGCAAGCCAGCCTAACCTGGGAAACGGTTACATTCAAACAGCGCCCGCCCATCGTCGTCGTACCGGCGGGCGACGCCGATGTGCTCAACACCGTGCGGTTTGCCCGCGAGTATCAGATGCCAGTTGCGGTGCAGGGTGGCGGTCATGGTCATCCCTTCCTGATGGAGGCCCTGGAGCGCGAGCAGGCTCTATTGCTGAATTTCGCATCGATGAAGAACATCCTGATTGACCCGCAGCGGGCGACCGCGCGAGTCGAGCCAGGCGTAAAGTGGTCGGAGCTCATCCCGCTCGCGCACCAGCACGGCCTGGCCCCGCTCAATGGGTTCGCCGGTGATGTGGGCGTGTCGGGCTATCTGCTTGGCGGCGGCTTTGGCTGGCTGGTTCGGCAGTATGGCCTCGGCGCGGGGAGCATCTGCTCGCTCCAGGTAGTGACCGCCGACGGTCAGTCCTTGCGGGTCGACGCGCATACCAACGCGGATCTTTTCTGGGGCATGCGCGGTGGCGGGGCCAACCTCGGCATTGCGACCTCGATCGAGTTCGCCCTGTACCCGGTCAAAGAGGTCTTCGGCGGCCAGGTCATCTATCCAATCGAGCAGAGCAGACAGGTTATTGCCGCCTACATGCAGTGGGCCAAAAGCGTCCCAGAGACGCTCACCTCAACGTTTCGGATAATGCAATTTCCGCCGCTGCCCGGCATCCCACCGGTGTTGCAGGGCAAGGCCGCAGTGATTATCGTCGGCTGCTACAACGGGTCTGAGGCCGACGGCACAGCCCTGTTTCACCCGATGCGGACGCTTGGCCAGCCGCTGCTCGACACGTTCGCCCAGCTGCCGTACTCGCAGGTCGGGGCGATCTCCAATGACCCGGTCGACGCCCCACCGTGGCATTTCTATAACGACCATACGACGCTGCGCGATTTCAGCACCGAGCAGATTGATGCGCTCGTCGTGGTCGCCGCCGATCCCGCCTCGGGCTTGTTTGAAGTCGAGATGCGTCATTTGGGCGGCGTGCTGGCCCGCATTCCAGAACACGAGATGGCTGCCAGCCTGCGCGATGTAAACTTCAGCCTGTACGCCCTGGCCGCAGCGCCGACCACCGAGCTGCTCGCAGCTGGCAGACAGTCGGTCGAAAGAATAATGGAAGCGACCCCTTCAGACACGAGTGTGCCAGTGCTGCTCAACGCGCTGGCCTTCAACGACGTCGGCCCCGAGCGTACGCGGGCCGCCTATACGCCAGACAACTACCGACGGTTGGTCGCATTGAAAAACAGCTACGACCCGCAGAACATGTTTCGCTTCAACAATAACATCCCTCCCTCGCCATGAAGCGGAAAGCGACCCCGTGGCGCGACGCGCGCCTACCGACGGATCGACCGAGCGATCCTGGCAGAGCGCTTGGCGCTTGTGTTCGGTTAGAATAGGGGCATAGCAAACAAACTTGGGGGACCAATGAAACGCACGATGAAGATCCTTTGCGGCGCGACGTTGCTTGCGTTGTTGCTGAGTGGCGCTGGGCCGGCCAGCGCACAAGCCCAAGCCTGCTTCGGCCAAACAGGCCACTGCATTGGCGGGCGCTTTGCCGAGTACTGGCAGCAAAATGGCGGCCTCGCGGTATTTGGCTACCCGCTTTCTGACGAGTTGACCGAGGGGGGGCGCACAGTGCAATACTTCGAGCGCCAGCGCTTCGAGCTGCACCGCGAGAATGCGGCGCCCTACGATGTGCTGCTGGGCCTGCTCGGTGAGGAGGTGCTGCGGCAGCGTGGCGTCGATTGGCAAACACAGCCCGGGTCACCCGGCCCGGTGGCCGGCTGCCT
>JACMIM010000299.1 GCA_014381165.1 Roseiflexaceae bacterium | reverse complement strand
CGCGGGCTAAAACAGCGTCGTCAGCCCGCGCAGGCGGGCTTCGTCATGCCAGCCAGCGGCTTCAGCCGCCAGGCGCACGAGTCATTGGCACCTCACCGCATTTCTTCTGTAGGTGAAAACTGTTGGTGCTAGATGCCGCTCTTCAACGAGACTGCCACGGCGTCGGCTGCGCCACCGGCAGCCAGGCCCGCAACCATGCCAACCAGTGAGCCAATGATCGCGCCGGGGATCGCGCCAATGAACAAGCCCGCCCCGCCGATCGTCGCGCCCACGGCGGCCCCTAGGCCCGCACCAGTCACACTGCCCACCTTGGTGCTGCGCTGCCAGTTCACCAGAATCGCATTCTCGTAGAAGCGCGATTCCGGCCCTGCTGCACCGTGCTCAACTGCATTGTGGTCGCTCGCGCTGTGGTCATCCTGGTGTGGTGTCGCCATTGTATATCCTCATCTAGTGTTCACGCACGCTATGATCCTATCATACCAGATCACGACAGCCGGCGAGCACATCAGGCCTGGGAAATCAGCCGTTGCGTGAAACTGACCCTTCAGAGCGGCTGACCGTAGTGTACTGGTTTGGGGCATCGGCGATACTCATGAAATCCACGTCGATGACGCGACGCCACCCCCTTCATTCGGCAGACGTAGTCGCGGAACAACCTTGTACGCCACACTCTAGCTTGTGTTGCGCGCATCGAGCCGCCACGAAACTGGTACTATTCCTACGACGCATTGCAAGGCTGGCTGCTAGCGCTGGCCGTGCAGCTGTGATTTCATGATACAACTACCCGCGACATACTGGCTTGCCAAGCCCAACACGTATGCTCACACACACACCAGCCACCTCTAGGCCCAATGAACGCACGGTACACGCAGGCGAACACTCCGCTGAGAACGTGGCGCAGCGCTTGGCTGTTCTGGCACAGGCGCTGGCCGCCGATGCTGGCAATATTCAGGCCTGGCTTCAGCTTGCCGGCCTGGTTGACAGTCTGGAAGAGCGCCGCTTTTGCCTAAGCCGCGTGCTTCAGATCGACCCGCATAACACCACGGCACACCACGAACTCGCCGCGCTGCCTGAGCAGGTGCGCCCGCGCCCGCCCGCCGATGGGCAGTGTAGCGATGCCGCTTGCTGCGTGTTCCCTGGTTGTGCAGCAGCAAAGAGCATGGCCAGCTACTGCCGCGAACACTGGCGCGCAGTTTACCGCCGTGTGGCCGCGCCGGTTACTGTGCCTGCCGCCCCCACGCATCACGAGATGCTTTCGGCCAGCTCGCTGGCCGAGCGGCTCCATGTGCCCACTGCGGCGGTGCTGGCGATCTGTACGGAACTCGGATGGATGGAGCGTGGCGAACTGGGCTGGCGTCTCACGCAGACAGGCCAGTCGCTTGGCGGCTTGCAATTGTATCACCCACAATCTGGCGTGCCGTATGTCCACTGGCCAGCCAGCCTGCTCGATCACCCGGCCTTGCCGCGCCAACTACTGGCGGCACGCGGCAAATCTACGGCACCCAACAGCCAGGGTCAACTTGCGTTGCGCGAGCAGCAGCCGGCAACCCTGCGCACCGCAGATGGGCATCTCGTGCGGGCTTCAGGGGAACTAGCGGTCGACAATTGGCTGTTTCACGCGGGGCTGGTGCATGCCTATGAACGGCTGGTGCCGATCGAGGTCGAAGCCTACGCTGATTTCTACCTGCCAACTGGCCGCATTTATATCGAATATTGGGGGCGCGAGCGGAGCCAGGAGTATATGGCCACGACAGCCACCAAGCGGGCGCTGTATGCCCAACACCACCTTTCCCTCGCCGTAGTCCTCGACGATCACCTCTCGGCGCTTGACGCCTGCCTGCCAGTACTTCTAGCGCAGTTCGGCCTAAAAGTGTAGGCAAGCTAGGCCATCAACCCCGCACAAAGCAGGCAGGGGAACCCTTCCGCTTCTAGCGCTTGTTTCTCCGCTGTCCTCTTGGTGATCGATACTGATCCAAAATCGATGTACCTGCGTGCTTGAACCAGCACGCGATTCTGTGTACGATTCTTCTGCGGGCATGATTCTCAGCGGTAGCCCTGGTGCAACCACACGCTGCTACCCAAAGCAGACCATGACGCTGTGCTTTTTTCTGAATTCATTCGACGCAGGGATTTATTCTGACAACGCTGGAGAACATCTATGTACAAGGTTTCACTGAACAATCGCCTGCGCTACGCCTTTGACAACACCATGTCGAAAGGCCCGATTGCCCTGATCGGCCTGCTGGCCGCGCTCTCGACGCTGGTTATTCTCGTGGTGGCACTGGTTGTCACCGTCGTCGGCATTACACCAGAAGGCGGCGTGCAACTCAGCTTTCCCGAGGCGGTCTGGCAAAGCTTGATGCGTACACTCGACTCTGGCACCATGGGCGGTGAT
>JACMIM010000298.1 GCA_014381165.1 Roseiflexaceae bacterium | reverse complement strand
GTCGTTGCGTGCAACTGCCGCGAGCGCCTCAAGCTGCGCGGCAAAGCGCCGTTTGCTGTCAAGCCGCAGCCGGTCGAGCTTTTGCGCTCACACGCCGAGATATTGCTGCCGCATGGCACTGTTTTGCTGTAAGATCGCCGGAGCGCCAGAGAAAACGATTTGGCCCTTATTTAACACATATACTACATCGGCAACCGAGATTGCCAGGGCGACGTGTTGCTCGACCAGCAGCATGGCCAGCCCTTCCCGCTTGAGCGCCGCAAGCATGCGCCCAACCTCGGCCACGATCAATGGTGCTAGCCCTTCCGACGGCTCGTCCAGCAGCAGCACATCGGGGCCGGTTGCCAGTGCGCGGGCGATCGCAAGCATTTGTTGCTCGCCACCACTCAACTGCGTGCCGCCACTTTTCGCCCGCTCCTGCAACACGGGAAACGTCGCGTAGATGCGTTCGAGCGACCAACCGTTGCGCCGCCCAGCCGCGCGTTGCGCCAGCCGCAGGTTTTCTTCGACCGTAAGGCTGGAAAAAATACGCCTACCCTGTGGCACAAGACCCATGCCCATGTGGGCCAATGTGTACGGCGGCGCGCCGGTGATCGTGGCACCCTTGAACGTAATGCTGCCAGCACGCGGCGGCACAAAGCCGATGATCGAATTGATGGTTGTGGTCTTGCCTGCGCCATTACGCCCGAGCAGCGCCACAGTTTGGCCGGCTTCGAGATCGAGCGAAACGTCGTGCAGCACATGGCTGCCGCCATAGTAGGTGTGAATGTTGCGCACTTTTAGCATCAATCAATCGGCTCTTTCTAACGGAAGCCCAAGGTAGATCTCCTGCACCTGGGCGTTCTGTCGAACCGCATCGGGCGCGCCTTCCGCCAGCACACTGCCAAACGAAAGCACCGTTATCTGGTTGGCCAGGCGAAACACAGCATCGATATCGTGTTCGATAATCAGCAACGTTAGGTCGGGCGGCAGCCGAGCAATCAGGTCGATCATCTGGTTGGTTTCGGCGGGAGCCATGCCGGATGTCGGCTCGTCGAGCAGCAACAGCCGCGGTCGGGCAGCCAACGCCACCGCAATTTCCAGTGCCCGCTGCTGGCCGTAGGCGAGTTGGCCGGCTATACTTCCCGCGCGATCGAGCAGGCCGACTTGTGCCAGCACGCCCTGCGCTGCTTCGGCCACCGCCGCATAGCGATGGGCTGGCCGAAACACGCGGCTGCTCAAGCCTTGTTGGCGGCGCGCCGCCAGGCACACATTCTCGAACACCGACAACCCCGCGAACAGATTGTTACGCTGAAACGTGCGCCCAATCCCCAGGATCGCGCGTTCCGCCGCCGGTCGGGCCGTGATATTCTGATCTTGCAGCCAGATTTGCCCGCTGCTCACCGGCAGCACGCCACTGATCAGGTTGAATAGCGTGGTCTTGCCAGCACCATTCGGCCCAATCAAGGCTCGTCGCTCGCCAACTGCCACCCGCAACGAGAGATCATCCGTCACAACCAGGCCGCCGAAGCGCCGCGTAACGTGTTCCAGCCGCAGTATGTCGCTCATGCGCGTGGGGATTCCTTTGAGCGCCGCAGACGCCGCAGGATGCCGATGATCCCTTTTGGCGCAAACAAGACGAACAGCACAAACACCACACCCATGATCAAGCGCCAGCTTTCGGTTGCGCTGCTGCCCACGCTTTCAAGCAGGTGAACCAGCAGCGCGCCGAGGATTGGCCCGACAAGTGTGCCAGCGCCGCCAACAATCACCATGATAATGCCCTGGCCCGAGGTCGTCCAGGCAAACGTATCGGGCGAAACGTAACGATTGTGCATGGCCAACAACATGCCCGCAAGCCCGGCGAACACTGCCGCAACCACAAAGGCGGCCAGTTCGAAGCGCCGAGTGCGGTAGCCAAGCGCCTGCATGCGCTGCGCATTTTCTTTGATGCCGCGCAGCGTATGGCCAAACGGGCTAGCGACCAAGCGGCTGAGCAGCCACCAGGATGCCGCAAACGCCGCAAGTACCAGATAGTACAGATCAAGATCTGGCCCCAAAGGAACCTGCCAAGCGCCAAGCCCAATGTGTGGGCGCGCAACCGAAAGGCCATCGCTGCCGCCCGTCACGCGCGACCAGCGGATCGCCAGGCCGAACAACATTTGCGAAAACGCCAGCGTCAGCATCAAGAACGAGATACCGCTGGTTCGCAGGGCCAGAAATCCCACCACAACGGCGTAGAGCGCCACGCTTGCCAAACAGATCGGCAGGACAACCAGCAGGTTTTCACTGACGCGCTCGGTGGTGAACGCGGCGGCGTATGCGCCAAACCCCAGAAATGCCGCGTGACCAAACGACACCAGGCCGGTGTAGCCGATCAGCACGTCCAGGCTCATGGCAAAAATGGCCAGCGCCAGCACTTCCAGGGTCAGGCTGCGCCAGAACGGCGGCGCGACCAGTGGCAGCAGCGCAAGCGCGACCAGCGGCAGCAGCCGCCACCAACCGCGCTGCGCGGCAAGCACCGCCGCAGGGCGGAGCGATGATGCGTGTTCGGTCGTCATGCAAGCCTCGTTTGTTCACGGCGGAATAGACCTTGGGGCCGCACAAGCAGCACGCCTGCCATGATCGCATAGGTTACAAATACCGAGAACTCAGGCAGCAGCGCTTTGCCAAACACATCGGCCATGCCGACAATCAGGCTGGCCCAGAACGCGCCCTGGAGCGTGCCCAGCCCACCAATCACGACAACCACCAGCGCCAGAATAAGAATTTCGGAATCGAGACCCTGGTAGATATTGAGAATAGGTGAGGCCGCAACCCCGCCAAGCGCTGCGAGTGCCGTGCCGCCCGCAAACACCAGCGCAAACAGGCGCGGAATGTTGATGCCCAGCGCACTTGCCATCTGTGCGTCGTTCACGCCCGCGCGAATCATGGCACCGACAAGCGTGCGCTCGATCAGCAGCCACAGGCCCAGCGCAATCAGCAGGCCAAACACAATGACTGCCAAGCGATACACCGGAAACGGCAACCCGCCAATCACGATCTGTCCATCAAGTGGCGCAGGTATCGCAACACTTTCAACATAACTGCCCCACACGCTGCGCATCACATCGGCGAGAATCAGCCCCACGCCGAATGTACACAGCACCTGATCGAGATGCCCACGCCGGTACAGCTGCCGCAATAAAAATCGCTCGACCACCAGGCCGATAACGGCGACCAGCAGCGGGCTGAACAGCAGCGCCAGCCAAAAACTACCAGTCCAGCGGGTGATGCTCAAGCCCACATACGCGCCCAACAGGTAGAACGCGCCATGCGACAGGTTGACCACATCCATCAGGCCAAAGATCAGCGATAATCCAGCCGCAATCAGAAACAGCAGCAGGCTGAATACCAGGCCGTTTGTGAGCTGGATAACAAATGTATCGAGTGTCATTCGTACTCACTAGAGCAAGCAGATAATTAATTCAGGACTTTCCCTTAAAGCGACTTTTTCGCCTGCGGCGGGCAAGGAATTGTTTTTTTCTTAGCAGTTTTTTGCGCAGCTGCGCAAAAAACTGCTAAGAAAAGAGTACATTTCGGTAGCAAGCGAAAGTCCTGTTAATTGTTTCGCTTTTGGTGCTTTGCAGCAAAAAACGAAACAAACACGATAGATTTTCGCTACTTATGCTACTGGGGTATCTTTCGAATCATCGCCGGGGTCGCCAGCGGCTTCGAGCATGGCAATGACCACATTGGTGTAGGCGCTGCCCGCCTGCCGCACCTCGCGCACATAGCAGGGATTGATTGGATTATTCGTGT
Organism: Roseiflexaceae bacterium; assembly: GCA_014381165.1. GTDB lineage: Bacteria > Chloroflexota > Chloroflexia > Chloroflexales > Roseiflexaceae > JACMIM01. The sequence continues at coordinate 3,293 of JACMIM010000298.1, read as the reverse complement.
TCGGGTCGAGCTTGAATGGGCCGCGCGGGCTGGCAAATGTGGCCGCGCCGAGCGCTTTGAGCAGTATGTCTTGTTGCGAAACATCGCCCTGCACCGCGTTGACGCCCTCGATAATCAGCCGCGCCGCGTCATACCCCTGCACGGCAAACACATTCGGCTGCTGGTTGGTGAGCTTCTGGTAGGCGGTAGTAAATGCCTTGTTCTCGGGGTTGTCAAGCGGGGCCGCCCAGTGCAGCGCACTGCGAATGTTCAGTGCTGCGCTGGCAAGTTGCGGCAGCACATCCTGTTCGACCAAAAAGCCTACGCCGGCCAGCGGAACGGTTTGCGCCAGACCAAAATCGCTGTAGGCCTTTACAAAGGCAACCGACGCTGCGCCAGAATAGAATGCGTACACAAAATCGGCAGCAGCATCACGAATTTGCGCCATGAATGGCGCTGGGTCGCCAATGTTTGGGAACGGCGTGAGCTGCACTTGCACCACCTCGCCGCCTGCAGCTTCGAAGCTGTTGCGGAAGGCACTGAGCATCTCCTTGCCTGCGGCATAATCGGGCGCGCTGAGCATGGCGCGCTTGCCAATGTTGGCAGCAGCCCATGTGCCCATCTGCCAGTTCGATTGCCAATTGCTAAACGAGGCCCGGAAGATATACGGGCTTTTTGCCTTGCGGGCCAGCGCATTTGCACCCGCGTTTGCCAGCACCAGCAGCTTCTGGCCATCGTGGAAATAATCGCGCAGCGCGTTCGCCACACCGGAGCTTACCACGCCTGCCACCAGCGCCACCTGATCCTGCTCGACCAACTTGCGGGCTTTTTGCAGCGCAAGATCGGGCTTAGTGCCTTCGTCCTCGCTGATGATTTCGATTGGGCGACCACCAGCTTCGTTGCCAACTTGCGCAAAGGCGATCTGCATCCCTTGTGTAATACTTGCTCCCAACACGGCATAGATATCGGACGATGGCACAAGCAAGCCAATTTTGAGCGGCGTGGTGTTGGCAGTGGCGGGCGCGCTTGTGCCGGCACTGGGCGCACCGCAACTATTGAGCAGTGCGCCAGCACCAACCAGCGCGCTTCCAGCTAGTACAGCCCGGAGGAATCGGCGGCGCGTCAGGGCGCTCGAATAATCATCGTTGGTCACAACAAATCCCCTCAGCTCATAGTCCCGCAATGTCGGGTCGTTCAGGATGGTATTATACCGTGCAGGAATCGAATTCAAGCTATTGCTGCTCAGTGGATGCGGCGTGTTGTTTTGCGTGTACGCCCAAACCCAGCGCTGATGAACTTTACCTCATGAATCGGGTAGCCCGCGCAGGCGGGCTTCGTCACCCCAGCCAGCGGCTTCAGCCGCCGGGCTACTGGGCTTGGAATGTGCCCATCTTGTGAATGTTACACCACGGGTGCTGCACCACCAACTAGCCCGGCGCTTCAGCGCCGGGTACGAGGGGCTATGAACACAACACTTACCGCCATCCCCGGCATTCTGGTTGGCCACGCGCACGATCTGGCGGCGCGCACTGGCTGCACGGTTGTGCTGCTGCCAGCCGGGACGCGCTGCGCTGCCGATGTGCGCGGCGGCGCGCCCGGCACCCGCGAGACTGATCTGCTGAAACCAACCGCGACCGTGCAGCACGCCGATGCAATTCTGCTGGCGGGCGGCAGTGCCTTTGGTTTGGCCGCCGCCGACGGCGTGATGCGCTGGCTGCGCGAGCAAGGGCGCGGCTTTGCTACCGCCCACGGCCCCGTGCCGATTGTGCCAGCCGCAGTACTGTACGATCTTGGCGTGGGCGCAGCCGATCGCTGGCCCGACGCGGCCATGGGCTACGCGGCCTGCGCAAGCGCAACCGAAACGCCCGTTCAACAGGGCCAGGTGGGCGCGGGCTGCGGCGCAACCGCCGGCAAACTCCTTGGCATGGCTGGCGCGACTGCTACCGGCCTGGGCAGCGCTGCGGCGAGGCTGCCAAATGGCCTGACGATTGCGGCGCTGGCCGTCACGAACCCGTTCGGCGATATCTACCGCGTCGATTCGACGGAGCTACTTGCCGGGGCACGCGGGCCAGATGGAGCCTTTGTCAACACGGCACAAGCGCTGCGCGACCTGAGCGTGATCGAGGCGTTTGGCAACACCACGCTGTGTGTTGTGGCCACCGATGCAACGCTCGACAAGGCCAGCTGTCGCAAGCTGGCTGAGATGGCTCAGGATGCGCTGCCACGCACCATTCGGCCCATCCACACGCCCTTCGACGGAGATATCGTGTTTGCCGCCGCCACCTGCGCCAGGCCGCCGGTATCACTGGCCGTCCTCGGCACACTCGCCGCCGACGTGCTGGCCGAAGCGATCATGCGCAGTACTGGCTCAGGGCTAAAGGCTGAGGGCTGAGGGCTGAGGGCTGAGGGCTGAGGGCTGAATTCCGCCCAACAGTGCTTTGTCGAGCAGCCGCGTTGTGCCGAAGCGCACAGCCAGCGACAGCAGCGCGCCCTGCTGGCCGACGGCGTCGAGTTCCTGGAGCGTCAGCGGGTCGGCACAGCTGACATAATCGGGCTGGCCACGCGGCTCGCTTGCCAGAACGCCGCGCACGATCTCGCGCAGCCGCTCGGCATCGCGCTCGCCTGCATTGTGAGCCTGTTCAGCAGCGTGCAAGGCGCGGATGAGCACGGTGGCAGCGCGGCGATCCTCAGGCGAAAGATAGACATTCCGGCTCGACATGGCCAGGCCATCCGGTTCGCGCACAGTCGGCGCGATCACAATCGCGGTCGGAATCGCCAGATCGCGCGCCATCTGATCGATGACCATGCACTGCTGGGCATCCTTCTGGCCAAAGTAGGCCTTTTCTGCTTGAACAATGTTGAGCAGCTTGCAAACAACCGTGGCCACGCCGCGAAAGTGGCCGGGCCGGATCGCGCTCTCCAGACGCTCGGTCAGGCCTTCGACCGTGACATAGGTGCGGTAGCCAGGCGGGTAGATTTCCTCGACGCCAGGCATGAAGACCAGATCGGCACCAGCCTCGCCCAGCAGCGCCAGATCGTGGTTCAAATCGCGTGGGTAGCGAGCCAGATCCTCGTTCGGGCCAAACTGCGCCGGGTTGACAAAGATGCTGACCGCCGCTGTGCCACACTCGCGCTTGGCTTGCCGCACCAGGCTCAGATGGCCCTCGTGAAGAAAGCCCATGGTCGGCACAAAACCGAGCGTGTCAAGGCCTGCGCGTGCGGCGCGGAAGTCACGAATTGTGGTGGTTGTGTGCATGCGCGGGTATTATTGTTTTGCTGACTGGAGTGCTGCCGCCAGCTCGGCCTCGTCCATG
>JACMIM010000033.1 GCA_014381165.1 Roseiflexaceae bacterium | reverse complement strand
GGGTCGCTCGCGCTGCTGGCGCTGGCGCATCGCGGCACGGCACTGGCAGCATCGCTGCTGGTGGTGGCGCTGGCCTGGCTTGTATTGCGCGGGCACGAGCAGCGCGGCCTGCGGCTGGCGGCGGGCTGGTCGATCAGTTTGGTGCTGCTGCAAAACAGCCTCGGCCTTGTGCAAGCGGTGGCGGCAAGTGCCGAAGCCGCACTGCCAGTGCTGGGTGCGCGGCTGGCCCACCTGGGCACTGGCGGGCTGGCTTGGTTTGCGATCGCGGCGCTGGCCACGTTGGTTGTGCTGGTGCCGCCGTCCAGGCGCGCCGCCGAAGTGACTACCACACCTGACATCAAGCAGCCATCGCTGCTGAAGGACTATGTCAGCCTGACCAAGCCAGGCGTGATCTCGCTGCTGATCTTCACCACGTTCGCCACGATGTATCTCACGCCGGCAGGCGCACCCAGCCTGGCGCTGGTATTCTGGACTCTGCTGGGCGGCTGGCTGATGCCGGCAGGTGCCCACGCCATGAACTGCTACTTCGACCGCGACATCGACGTGCTGATGGGCCGCACTGGTCGCCGCCCGATTCCCAGCGGGCGCATCCCGGCATGGCACGCGCTGGTGCTTGGCATCGCGCTTGGCATACTCGCATTCGTTATCCTGGCCGTGTTTGTGAACATAGTGGCGGCGCTGCTGGCGCTAGCGGGCTACTTCTATTATGTGGTCTTCTACACAATCATCCTCAAACGCAATTCGGTACAGAATATCGTAATCGGCGGCGGCGCTGGCGCATTCCCGCCACTGGTCGGATGGGCGGCGGTAACTGGCGAGCTTTCGCTGGCATCGCTCCTGTTGTTTATGATCATCTTCTACTGGACGCCGCCACACTTCTGGGCGCTGGCTCTGATTCGCCAAAAGGATTACGCCAACGCCGGCGTGCCGATGCTGCCGGTGGTGGCCGGCGACGCCGAAACCAAAAAGCAGATTCTGCTCTATACGCTGCTGATGATCGCGCTGACGGTAATGCCTACGCCTATTGGCATGTTCGGCGTGCCCTACCTGCTCATGGCGCTGGCACTGGGCGGCTGGTTCGCCTTCTATGTGTTCAAGATGCTGCGCGACGACACCACGGCCAACCGCTGGGGACTGTATCGCTTCTCGCTGCTGTATTTGTTTCTGCTGTTCGTGGCGATGATGATCGATCGGCTGGCATTCGCCTGATTGGCTGCGCTGGTGTCGCGGCGGGTCTCGTGCCCGCCCCGGTACCGCCGGGCGAAGAAGCCGGGCGAAGCATCTGCTGCTGGCGAGGATTTTAAGCCCGATCAAGCGGTGTTGTGGAGGCAATCAGGGCGTGCTGATCTAGCGGGCAGATGCTTCGCCCCTACGGGTGATTACCCCTGCGACCACGCACTTCGCCCCTACGGGTGATGATTACCCCTGCGACCACGCACTTCGCCCCTACGGGTGATTACCCCTGCAATCATGCACTGCTTCGCCCCTACGGATGGTTGCCCCTGCGATCACGCACTACGCACTATGTCCTACATGGTGTAGGACTCATGACCGACTCGATTACCTGCTTGACGTGCTACAGTTACTCGGCGTTCCTGTCAGCTGCGGCACGCCGCTTGCCATCCCCTCTTGTTAACTCCAACAACGTGTTTCTGGGAGGAAACCAATGCACCCGATGCGCACGCTGCTACCATTCGTGCTGCGCTACCGCGCCCGCCTGCTGGCCGGGCTGCTGTTTGCGATCGCCGCCGCCACCACTACATCGATCATTCCGCTGATCATTGGCCAGGTGGTCGACTTGCTGGACACGCGCGGAGTGGTGCCGGCCGAGCTGATGCGCCTGAGCGCGATCATGTTGGGCGTTGCGTTTGTCGATGCACTGTTGCGCTTCGGCCAGCGCATCTCGGTCAATGGCGCATCCTATCTGGTCGAGTTCGACTTCCGCGAAGCCCAGTTCGCCAAGCTGCTGACGCTGGATCAGCGCTTCTTCGGGCGCAATCACACGGGCGATCTGATGACCCGTGTGACCAACGACCTAACGGCGGTGCGCCAATTCCTCGGCCCCGGCTTGAACTCGCTGATGACCGCCCTGCTGATCCTACTGATCGCCGGTGTACTGATGGTTCGCACCAACGCGCCGCTGGCCGGCGTGGTGCTGCTGATGCTGCCGCTGGTTTCGGTGCTGTTCGTGGTGATTGGGGCGCGCATGCGGGTGGTGTTCCGCCGGGTTCAGGATCAATTCGGCGATCTTTCCACGCGCGCCCAGGAGAACTTTTCTGGCATCCGCACGATCAAAGCCTATGCCCAGGAGCAGGCGGAGATTGCGGTGTTTCAGGCCGCCAACGAGCACTACCGCACGCTGAATGTGCGCTATGTGCTGCTGTCCGGGCTACTCTGGCCGTCGATCAGCGTGATTCTCGGACTGGTCGGCGCGCTGGTACTGCTGCTGGGCGGGCGGGCGGTGGCAGAGGGCAGCATGACGCTTGGCCAGTTGGTGCAGTTCAACGCCTACCTTTCGCTGCTGGCCTTTCCAATGATCGCGCTGGGCTGGACGGTTAATCTGTATCAGCAGTGCGTGGCCTCGCTGGCCCGCATTGGCGAGGTGCTGCACCACCAGCCCGCTGTCGCCTCGACCGCCGCGCCGCAGGGGGAACTCGTGATCGCCGGCGAAATCGAGTTCCGTGGCGTGGGCATTCGCTTCGACTACGCGGCCAGGGATCAGAATTCGCAATCCCAAAACCCAGTAGCCCGGCGCTTCAGCGCCGGGAACCAGGGCATGAGCGATGACAAAGGCTTGCTGAAGCCTGATCCCCAAACCTTGGCATCTCAAGAATGGTTGCTCCGCGAGGTTTCATTCACGGTGCCACGCGGCTCCTCGCTGGCGATCGTGGGCGCAACCGGGGCTGGCAAGACCACGCTGGTCAACCTGCTGGCCCGCGTGCGCGATCCCGATGAAGGCCAGGTGCTGCTCGACGGGCGTGATGTGCGCGAGCTGCCGCTGGACGGGCTGCGTCAGAACATTGGCTATGTGCCGCAGGACACCTTTCTATTCAGTGTGCCAGTGCGCGAGAATGTGGTGTTTGGTCGGCCCGATGCGAGCGACGAGCAGCTGACACGGGTGCTGGAGATCTCACGGCTCTCGAACGACATCGAACAGTTCCCGCAGGGCGTCGACACCATGATCGGCGAGCGCGGCGTGACGCTTTCCGGCGGGCAGAAGCAGCGCACCGCGATCGCACGGGCGGTGCTGCGCGACCCAGCCATCCTGGTGCTGGACGATTCACTGGCCAGCGTGGACACGCATACCGCTGCGCAGATTCTGAGTGGGCTGCGTGAGATCATGCAAGGCCGCACCAGCATTATCATTGCCCAGCGCATTGCCACTGTCAAGGACGCCGACCAGATTATTGTGCTGCACGAGGGCCGCATTGCCGAGTGCGGCAGCCACCAGCAACTGCTGAACGAGAATGGTCGCTACGCCGCGATGTACCGGCGCGAGCTGTTAGAGGCGGAACTGGCGGAGTGACGAGATCACGAGATGATGAGGTGACAAGATGACGAGATGACAAGATGACAGATCATCTTGTCATCTTGTCATCTTGTCATCTTGTCAGGAGGAGATGACAATAAGATGGCTCCTATCAATCACGAAGAGGACGAGATTCTCGGCAAGGCCTATGATGCACAGCTGATGCGTCGGTTGAGCGTGTTCGTGCGGCCGTACTGGCGCACGCTGACGGTGGCGCTCACGCTGCTGTTCGGTGCGGCGCTGGCCGAACTGGCCCCGCCCTACTTGCTCATCCTGGCGATCGACGGGCCGATCGCACGCGGCGATGCAGCGGGCATCCTGCCGATCTTCGCGGCCTACCTGGGCGCGCTGCTGGTCGCGTTTCTGTGCCGCTATGGCCAAACCTACATCATGCAGTCGACCGGCCAGCAGGTGATGGTCGATATTCGCATGCGCATCTTCTCGCACATCCAGCGCATGAGCTTGTCGTTCTTCGACCGCAACCCGGTCGGGCGGCTGCTGACCAGGCTAACCAACGATGTGGACGCGCTCAACGAGTTCCTGACCCAGGGCATGGTCGCACTGCTGGGCGATGGCGCGCGCCTGGTGCTGATCGTGATTGCCATGCTGCTGATCAACTGGCGGTTGGCGCTGATCAGCCTCGCGGTGCTGCCACTCGTCATGCTGGCCACAGTCTATTTTCAAAAGGCCATGCGCGCGGCCTTTCGGCAGGTGCGCCAGCGCATCGCGCGGATCAATGCCTACCTGAACGAGCAGATCACCGGCATTCTGGTGACGCAGCTGTTCAGCCGCGAGCAGCGCAGCCGCATGCGCTTCGACGAGTTGAGCCGCGACTATATCGTTGCGCAGAATCGTTCGCTGATGGCCTTCTCGGTGTTCTTTCCGATTGTCAGCTTTTTGGCGGTAGTGGCTACGGCGCTGCTGTTGAATTTGGGCGGGCAGACCGTGCTGGCCGGCCTGGCCACGATCGGTATGTTGGTGGCCTTTATCCAGTACACCGATCAGACCTTCGGCCCGATTCGCCAGATCGCCGAGAATTACAACACGCTGCAAAGCGCCATGGCCTCATCCGAACGTATCTTCCGCATCCTCGACACCACTGAGGACGTGCGCGACGACGCCCAGCCCGCCGCGATAGCGACACCAGTGCGCGGCGAGATCGCATTTCAAGATGTGTGGTTTAGCTACGAGGCAGGGGCTCGGGACTGGGGGCTAGGGTCTAGGGACCAGGGATTAGGGGCGAGGGAAACCACAACCAGCTCTCAGGTTCTACTCCCCAGCCCCCAGCCCCCAGTCCCCAGCCCCAATTGGGTGCTGCGCGGCATCTCGTTTACCATCCCGGCTGGCCAAGCCGTGGCGATCGTGGGGGCAACTGGGGCGGGCAAATCGAGCCTAGTCAGCCTGCTGGCGCGTTTCTACGACATCCAGCGCGGCGCGATCACGCTGGACGGTGTGAATATCGCCGCCGTGCGCCAGTCCGAGCTGCGCCGCCATATTGCCGCCGTGCCGCAAGATGCGGTCTGCTTCAGCGGCACGATCGCCTCGAACATTCGCCTGCACGATGACTCGATCAGCGACGAGCAGATGCGCCGGGCCGCCGAGATCGCCAATGCTGCGCCGTTCATCGAGCGGCTGCCAGGTGGCTACGAGTTCGAGGTACGCGAGCGCGGCTCGAACCTGTCGGTCGGCCAGCGCCAGCTACTGGCCTTTGCGCGCGCGGTGGCCTTCAACCCCGAGGTGATGCTGATCCTAGACGAGGCGACATCGAGCGTGGACACCGAAACCGAGGCGCTGATCCAGGCCGGACTTGAGCGGCTGCTACACGGGCGCACGTCGATCGTGATCGCGCATCGGCTTTCGACCATTCGGCATGTCGATCGGGTGATTGTGCTGCACAAGGGCCAGATCGTCGAGGACGGCAGCCACGACGAACTGCTGGCGCTGGGCGGCTACTACCACCGCCTGCATCAGCTACAGTTCGCCGAGCAGGTGAGCGCCTAGCAGACGCAGAAGACAAGAAAACGGTGTCTTTTATTTCGCCTGCGGCGGGCAAGGAAATAATAAGTAATTGTTTCGTTGTTTGGTGCTTT
>JACMIM010000297.1 GCA_014381165.1 Roseiflexaceae bacterium | reverse complement strand
CACGAAGAACACAGAAGACCGCACAAGCATGTAAGAGCATATTTCCTTCCGGCCTTCGTGTCTTTCGTATTCTTCATGCTCTTCGTGGTTATTGAGGGATAAAACGCATGACAACGGGCTTTACTATCTGGTTCACCGGCCTTTCAGGGGCAGGCAAGTCGACACTCTCGGAGCTGGTCGAGCGCGAGCTGCGCGCACGCGGCAGGCGCGTTGAGGTGCTGGACGGCGATGTCGTTCGCACCAATTTGTCGAAGGGTTTGGGCTTCTCAAAGGAAGATCGCGACACCAATATTCGCCGGATCGGCTGGGTCTGCGAGGTGCTCACCCGCAATGATGTGGTGGCAATTTCGGCGGCGATCTCGCCCTACCGCGCCATCCGCGACGAAATTCGCGAAAAGATCGACCGCTTTGTCGAGGTGTTCGTGGATGTGCCGCTGGAAGTGGCGATCGCGCGCGATACCAAGGGCTTGTATAAAAAGGCGCTGGCCGGCGAGATCAAGCAGTTCACTGGTGTGAGCGATCCCTACGAAGCGCCACTCGACCCCGAGGTGGCGATCGACTCAGCCGCGGAAACGCCTGCACAAAGTGCGGCCAGAATCATCGCCAAGCTGGAAGCACTTGGCTACCTCTAATCAAGAACCGCAGAACCGCAGAACCGCGGAACCGGTTCTGCGGTTCCGCAGTTCTGCGGTTCCATCACCTGGAAAAGGAAGCATATCATGTCCGACGAAACGCCCAAGCTCTCCCATGTCGAGCAGCTCAAAATAGAAAATGGCATGGGCGGCCTGCTGGTCAACGAGATGGCCGATCTTTCGGTCGATCATGTCTCCGAGGATGCCTACCAGCTGCTCAAGTTCCACGGTTCCTACCAGCAGGACGACCGCGACGCGCGCTTGCCGCGCAAAAAGCAGGGACTTGGCCGCGAATGGTCGTTCATGCTGCGTACCAAGTTCCCCGGAGGTCGGCTGAACGCCGAGCAGTATCTGGCCTGCGACCGGCTGGCCGACACCTACGCCAATGGTACGTTGCGCATCACCACGCGCCAGGATTTCCAGTTCCATGGCGTGCTGAAGGGCGACATGAAGCCATTCATCGGCGAGCTGAATGCAGCGCTGATGACCACCTACGGCGGCTGCGGCGATGTCGCCCGCAACTTCATGGCATGCCCAGTGGCCGATTTGCTGCCGGATTACGACTTCGACTTTCAGGCGCTGGCCAAGCAGATCAGCGATAAGTTCATGCCGGAATCGACCGCCTACTACGAGCTGTGGCTGGACGGCGAGAAGTTCCTGGTCGACGGCACGCGCGTTGCGGTCGAGCCAAACCACAGCGAGCCATTCTATGGCCCGCAGTACCTGCCGCGCAAGCACAAAATGTCGATTGGGCTGCCCAACGACAACTGCGTCGATATCTTCACGCATGATTTGGCGCTGGAAACGGTGCTGGATGCGCGTGGTGGCGTGCGTGGCTTCAACCTGCTAGCCGGCGGTGGCCTCGGCTCGACCCACGGCAAGGCTGAAACCTTTCCGCGCCTGGCCGATCGAATCGGCTTCACCACGCCCGATCGCGCCGTCGAGGTGATCGAGGCGGCCAGCGCGGTCTACCGCGACTACGGCGACCGCACCAACCGCAAGCATGCCCGCCTAAAGTATGTGCTGGAGGAGCGTGGCGTCGCGTGGTTCCGCGACGAACTGGCTGCGCGGCTGGGCTTTGCGCTGCCGCCGCCCGCCGACGTGCCGATCTACGAGGTGTGCGACCACCTGGGCTGGGAGCAACAGAAGGACGGGCGCTGGCTGGTGGGCGTGTGGATCGAGAATGGCCGTGTGAAGAACGAGAACAACACACGCCCTGGCCTGCGCGCCGTGATCGAGCGCTTCCGCCCGGAGGTGCGCCTGACCGGCCAGCAGAACATTGTGCTAGTGAATATCGACGCCGCCGACAAGCCGGCGGTGGACGCGCTGCTACGCGAGTATGGGCTGCAAACTGGCGGCGGCGCGCTGTCCGAGCTGCGGCGCTATGCCATGGCCTGCCCGGCGCTGCCAACCTGCGGCCTGGCGGTGGCCGAAAGCGAGCGCTACCTGCCCGACCTAATCGGCGAATTGGAGCGGCGCGGCTTTGGCAACGAGCGCGTGTGGATCAGGATGAGCGGCTGCCACAACGCCTGCTCGCGCCCGCCCACCGCCGAGATCGGCCTGATCGGGCGCAGCTTGGGCTTGTACAGTGTGTTCGTCGGTGGCAGCTTTGCCGGCACGCGCTTGGCCCGGCTGTACAAGCCCGATGTGCGAGCCAACGTGTTGGCCGATGTACTGGCCGACATGCTCGAGCAGTGGCGGCGCGACCGTTCCGCTGGCGAGGAGTTCGGCGATTGGGCCGCCCGCACGCTCGTACCGACCGAAAGCGTGCTTTGGGCTAGCTAGCAGCCGGACAGTACTACCGCGAAGAACGCGAAGGCCGGAGAAACAACTTGCGGCTAGCTAGCCGGGTTTTTTACCACGAAGAACACGAAGAGCACGAAGGCCGGAGAACGAACTTCCGGTTTTCGTACTCTTTGTCGTTGGTGCTGTTGGTTCTTGTGTTCTTCGCGCTCTTCGCGCTCTTCGCGGTAAATTGTCCGGTTCTTCGTGTCTTCCTGGCTACTCCGCAGGGAAGCTCACCGCAGCGGTCATGTTCCAGCGCAGGCGCGGGTCGAGCTGCTCGGGCGTGATCACCACCGTGTAAATGATATCGCCCTGACTGCGCTGGCCAATTGTCTCGATCTTGGCGACCGTGCCGCGCAGGGCTAGGTCGGGCAGCGCATCGAAGCGAAGATCGACCGTGTTGCCCGGCTGAATGCCGACCACCTGTAGCTCGGTCAGGTCGGTCGTCTCGATCTGGAACTCACCCGAGGCCAGCACAAAGGCCGGCAGCTGGGCATCGGGGGATTCGCCAATTGTGAGATTCACCTCGGCGACCGTGCCGGGGCTGGGCGCGCGTAGTGTCGCGTCTTCCAGGGCCAGCTGCGCCACCTTCAGTGCAACTTCGGCCTGCTGCACCTGGGCCTGAGCACGGGCGAGTTCGGCCTGCTTGGGATTGGCCAGCAGCAGGTCGTAGCTGGCGCGAGCGCTGGCGATCGCGGCGCTGGCTGCGTCGAGCGTGCCAGTGCGCTGCT
>JACMIM010000296.1 GCA_014381165.1 Roseiflexaceae bacterium | reverse complement strand
CCGGACGAGCCTGCCCAAATGCTGGTGACTACCACCGGCTATGATACCTTCAAGGGCCGCATGCTGATCGGCCGCCTGAGCCGTGGCACGTTCAAGAAGGCCCAGTCAGTGATTACGATCGCTCGCGACGGCAGCCAGACGCCCTCCAAGGTCAATCAGCTGTTTCTGTTCAATGGCCTTGACCGCTACGAGGTCGAGGAGGCTCACGCGGGTGATATTGTCGCGCTGGCTGGCGTGGACGCACATATCGGCGACACGATCGCCGACGCCCTGCAACCCGAGGCTCTACCGACTATCAAGGTCGAGGAGCCAACCGTGCGCATGACTTTTGCGATCAATAATTCGCCATTCGCTGGCCGCGAGGGCACCCATGTCACCTCGCGCAAGCTACGCGAACGGCTGTACCTGGAACTTGACCGCGACGTGGCGCTGCGGGTCGAGGACACCGACACGGCCGAGGCCTTCTCGGTCAGCGGGCGCGGCGAGCTGCATCTGACGATTCTGATCGAAACCATGCGCCGCGAGGGCTACGAGTTCCAGGTTTCTCGCCCCGAGGTGATCTACCAGGAGCGAAATGGCACCAAGTTCGAGCCAATCGAGCAGGTCGAGATCGAAGTAACTGAGCAGTACCAGGGCAATGTGATCGAGCTAATGGGCAAGCGCCGTGGCCACATGCGCGACATGGCCTACCGCGATGACGGCACGGTTCATCTGGTATTTCATGTGCCAACTCGCGGCCTGCTTGGCTTCCGCCAGACCTTTTTGACCTCCACACGCGGCGAAGGCCTGATGAATTCGCTGTTTATGGGCTACGAGCCGCTACAAGGTGAGATCGACACCCGCACAAATGGTTCGCTGATCGCATCCGAGGGTGGTACCGCCACGATCTTCGGCCTACACCACGCCCAAGAGCGCGGCCAGCTATTCGTGCCCGCCGGCATTGATGTGTATGAGGGCATGGTGATCGGCCAGCACGCGCGCGAAAAGGACCTTGAGGTCAATGTGTGCAAGAAAAAGCATCTGACCAACATGCGCTCCTCGGGTGCGGACGACGCCCAGCGCCTTGAGACGCCGCGTGTGCTCTCGCTTGACGACGCAATCGAGTATATCGGCGACGACGAATTGGTGGAGATTACCCCCAAGGGCTATCGCATTCGCAAGAAAATCCTCAGCCCCGACGAGCGTAAGCGCGAACAAAAGCGCCGTGATATGTCGCTCTCGGGGGTCTAGGTAAGGGCGGAGCATTTGCGCGCTAGACAACACGAAACCGGTCTAGCTGACTCGCGGGGGTCTAGGTAAGGGCGAAGCATTTGCGCGCTAGATCACACTAAAACCGGTCTAGCTAATTGTTAGCTAGACCGGTTTTGGTTCGATAAATGGTGGCAAATGCTTCGCCCCAACGGGGGTATCATGCCCCTACTACGTGATCCGCCGGAACTGCCGCCGCCAGACCACATGCACCACCACAAACGACACCACGGCGATCGCCCCCAGTGCGCCCCAAATGATTTCATCTGGCACACGGCCGCGCAATAGCACATCCTGGAAGCCTTGGATGCCATACGTCTGCGGGATGATATAACCAACTGGCTGGACGTATGGGCTGAAGTTATCCAGTGGCAGGAAGAAGCCACTGAAGAAGATTGATAGCAGCAGCACTAACATCGAGAGCTGAATTGCCTGGCTGTCCGAGCTTGACACCGCCGAGATCAGAAATCCCACGCCCAGCGAGGCCAGCACGAACAACGCCGACAGCCCTACGAACAGCCACACATCGCCCTCGAATGGCACGCCCAGCGCCAACATCAGTCCCATTAGCACAGTCAGAATCAAGCCAATGAACAGCGTGTAGGCCATGTATTTGCCAGCCAGCACCTGCGTCAGGGTCACGGGTGCCACGCCATAGAATTCGATCGCGCCCAGCAGCCGCTCGCGCACCAGCGACAGCGCGCCAAGTGTTACCGCGATATGTTGAACGATCAGCGCCAGCACACCCGGTGCATAGTAGAACATAAAGTTCTGCGCAACCCCGTACAGATTCTCGTAGGTCTGGTTCAGCGGCGAAACGATCACCTCTGATGGCAGCGCGGACAGCTTACCTGTAACCTGCTCTAGCTCGCCGATGCGCTGGCTGGCCCGCTCGATCCGCTCCTGCTGCTCCGCGAGGTTGCCGCTGGCCGCCGCTTGCTCAATCGCCGTCAGATCCTCGCGCAGTGCCTCGATCTCGCGCCGTGTTTGCTCGGGGTCGTCGCCGCTGGCGGCAAGCTGGCCGGCCAGCACCGGGCTGGCGGCCAAGATACCCAGCGCTTGGTTCAGTTCGCGCGCCGTGGTGGCTACTTCCTGCGCGTCGGCGCTGGAAGTGCCCTGCTGAAGCGCGTCCAGCTGCAGGCGAGCGTCGGCCAGTTCCTGGTTTGTCTGTGTCGCCTCTTGCTTGAGCTGGTCGGCCTCGCCGCGCAGAATCGCCTTGTTCAGCTCAGTCACCTGCGCGTAGCCAAGATACTGAATCCACTGCTCGGTCAGCGGGTTGATCTCATTGTATTTGAACTCGACCTGAGCTTGCTGACCGGCCAGCACAGTTTCCTCGATATTGTCGGGAATAATCTCGACGACCTCGATGTCGCCACGCACCAGTTGGTCAACCGCAACCGTGCGGTCGGTAGTGACCTCGGCTATCTGAAAGTTCGCCTCAATCGCCGTGGTCATTTGCTCCAGTACTGGCGTATCGACCAGGCTTTCCGGCACCACCAGCACCGTTCTCAGCAGCGGGCGTTCGCCCTGGTAGCCAGCGCCAAACAGCAGCAGGATAAGAAACGGGCCGAGGATGAGGCTCAGAACTAGCTTGGGCTGGCGTCTGATCTCGTTGATCTCCTTGCTGAAAAAAGCAAAGAAGCGAATAAAACCTTTACCCATCGCGCTGCCTCGCCTTCTCCGCGCCGTCAATTTTTTCCATGAGCATAATGAATATATCGTCGAATGGCGGGCGAAATTCTTCGGCTTGCCGCAGCGTAACGTCCGGGTGGCTGTCGAATAGTGGGATCAGCACCGGCAGTGCCGAGCTAGCTTCCTCGACGTAAGCCTGGAGTAGCCCTGGCTCGCCGCGCGAGATATGAACATCGTTGACAATCGGGTGTTCGTACAGAATGCGTGCCGCCGCGCGCACGGAGCTGGGGTCTACTGACAACTGCACGACCTCGCCGCCCAGCGCACGGCGGCGCAGCCCATCCGGCGTGTCGATGAACAGCAGTCGGCCATCGCGCATGACGCCGACCAGATCGCAGTAGGCGGCCTCGCCGACATACTGCGTGGTCACGAACAGCGTGCGGCCCTGGCTGCGCAGGTCGCGGAAGGCATCCCAGAACTTGCCGCGCAGCACCGGGTCGATCCCGGCGGTCGGCTCGTCGGCGAATAGCAGCGTCGGCTCGTGCAGCAGCGAGCCGGCCAGTTCCAGCCGCCGCTTCATGCCACCTGAAAGCTGGCTGCCTAGCCGCCGCCGCGCATCCGAGAGTTCGACGAAATCAAGCAGCTCGGCAATGCGCTTTTTGCGCCGCCGAAAGCTGACGCCGTAGAGCGAGGCCACGAACTGGAGATTCTCCTCGACCGTCAGGTTGGGGTAAAGCACGAACTGCTGCGGCATGTAGCCGATCCGTTCGCGGTGGTGTGGCTTGAAACGGGCTGGCTCGCAGCCCATGACCCGGATTGTGCCGCGGTCAGGCTTGTACAGGCCAACCATCAGCCGGGCCGTGGTCGTCTTGCCACTGCCGGAAGGGCCGATCATTGCAAAGATGCTGCCCTGCGGCACATCGATGTTCAGGTCGAAGACACCAGCATCGCCGCCAAATTTCAGGTCGACATCGCGCATCTCGATGATGTTTGATGCTTGCATAACGATAATTCTTTTCTGCTCGCGCTATAAATTCTCTGCTAGTTCACGCAGCTGTGTTTCGAGCGTATCAAGGTACTCTGCCAGCGATGTATCCTCGATCGGAATACGGATCGGTACGATCATGTCGAGCGCGACCGTCGTACTGATCTCGATCGTTTCGCGAAAAACAATCGGCACACTTGTATCGATTGGCACATCGGCGATAATCGGCACAGCGAAGTTTAGCCCGCCAATCGGCACGGTGACAGAGTCGTTGATGCTTACATTGGTTGAGATTGGCACGATCAGGCTTTTGCTAATCGGCACGGTCGCGCGAATCGGCACTTGCTGCACAATTGGAAAATCGGCACTGAATGTGGCAACCTGCGCGGCATCCATCTTCTCGGCCAGTGTTAGTACCTCGGCCCGGGCAAGCGCCCGTATCTGCGTAATACCTACCCAAGTCAGCAGGTGCAGTAAAAGCGAGACGATGATCATGCCAAGTAAGGCATACGTCACCCACGCCGGAAGAACTGGTAACTGCCGCAATCGCTTGTCCATTGGTGCTCCTCCCCACATCCGCCCTGTCCGGTAAAATTGTCCTAAGCAATCGTTGTGCCAACAAGCCGGGTGCGTAGCACAAAGCGGGGATTTGGGTGCACAGCCCCCAAATCCCCCTTCTTATTTCACAAAGCGGGGGTTTGGGGGCGCAGCCCCCGAGAGAAACCCCTTCTTATTTCACAAAGCGGGATTTGGGGGCGCAGCCCCCGAGAGAAAGTCCCTTCTTACTTCGCATTACTTCGCAAATCTGGTGAGATTGCCATAGTGGCATTGATATATTCTATGCCAACAATCGACAGCATCATTTGGACTAATAGCATAACGCTGCGCTATAATACTGGCACAGCTTCTTACTGTTGTTTTGGTCTCAGAAAGGCCACTGATATGACACAGCCCATTGATCTCGCGAGCGCCCGCGGCACGCTCGATGTCGCTGGCACGCAGTATGTGATCTACCGGCTCGACCGGCTCGCCGCTCTGGTTGGCGCTGATCTTTCGCGGGTGCCATTTTCGGTCAAAGTTGTGCTTGAGTCGCTGCTGCGCAATGTCGGCGATGGCAGCACCACCGCTGAAGACGTAGCCGCGCTGGCAAACTGGACGCCGGCGAGCGCGGGCCAGCGCGAGGTGGCTTTTAAGCCCGCCCGCGTGCTGCTCCAGGATTTCACCGGCGTGCCTGCCGTGGTCGATCTCGCCGCGATGCGCGACGCCGTTGCTAAACTTGGCGGCGATCCCAAAAAGGTGAATCCGCTTTCGCCCGCCGATCTCGTGATCGACCATTCAGTCCAGGTCGATGTGTTTGGTGTGCCGGACGCACTCAAACGAAACATTGCCTTTGAGTTCGAGCGTAATCAGGAGCGCTACGAGTTTCTGCGCTGGGGCCAGCAGGCCTTCGATAACTTCCGCGTCGTGCCGCCCGGCACTGGTATCTGCCATCAGGTCAATCTCGAATACCTGGCCCAAGTCGTTTTCACGCGCGCGATCGATGGCGAACTGGTGGCCATGCCCGATACGCTGGTCGGCACCGATTCGCATACAACTATGGTAAATGGCCTGGGCGTGCTTGGTTGGGGCGTCGGCGGAATCGAGGCCGAGGCGGTGCTGCTCGGCCAGCCGCTGGCCATGCTGACCCCGCCAGTGGTGGGCGTGCGCCTGATCGGCAAGCTGCGCCCCGGCGCGACCGCCACTGATTTGGTGCTGGCTGTTACCGAGATGCTGCGCCGCGCCGGTGTTGTCGGCAAGTTCGTCGAGTTCTGCGGCGCTGGCCTGGCCAACCTGAGCCTGGCCGACCGCGCGACCATCGCCAACATGGCCCCCGAGTACGGCGCGACCTGCGGCTTCTTTCCAATTGACGCCGAGACGTTGCGCTACCTGGCCGGCACTGGCCGCCAACACTATGTTCCGCTGGTCGAGGCCTACAGCAAGCTCCAGGGCCTCTGGCGCGACGAGACGACACCCGAGCCGGTGTTCAACAGCTTGCTTGAATTGAACCTGGCCGATGTCGAGCCAAGCGTGGCTGGCCCGCGCCGCCCGCAAGATCGGGTTGCGCTGCGAAACCTCAAGGAGTCGTTCTGGACGGCCATGAAGACGACCTTTGGCCGCGAGGTTGTTTCCGATAGTGTGCCTGGTGCCGGCTATATTCGCTGGGTCGGCGAAAGCGGCAATACGGTTGAAGCGGCCGACCTGCCCGTGGTCAGCCGCGCCGATCTGTATGGCAGCGCTCACGCCACGGTACAGACCAACGGCCACCCTGAGCAGATCACCCACGGATCGACCGTCATCGCCGCGATCACGTCCTGCACCAATACGTCGAACCCCTCGGTGATGATGGCCGCCGGCCTGCTGGCCAAAAAGGCCGCCGAGCAGGGCCTGACCGTGCCAAGCTATGTGAAAACCAGCCTTGCCCCCGGCTCGCGCGTGGTCACTGAGTACCTGAAAGTGGCTGGCCTGCTACCGTACCTGGAGCAGCTTGGCTTCGGCGTGGTCGGTTATGGCTGCACCACATGCATCGGCAACTCTGGCCCCGTGGCCGACGAGATCGCCGACGCGGTCAAGGACAACAATCTGGTCGTCTCGGCGGTGCTGTCGGGCAACCGCAACTTCGAGGGCCGAATCAACCCAGTGGTGCGCGCTAACTACCTGGCCTCACCGCCGCTGGTGGTGGCGCTGGCGATCGCTGGCACGGTCGATATCGACCTGAACTATGAGCCGCTGGGCAACGGTACCAACGGCAAGCCGGTGTACCTGGCCGACATCTGGCCGAGCGATCAGGAAGTCAGCGCGGCGATCGCCGGGGCGCTGAGTGCCGATCTGTTCACCACGCAGTATGCGAATGCCTTTGTCGGCAGCGAGGAATGGCAGGCGCTGCCTAGCCCGACCGGCGACATCTACGCCTGGAATAATGATTCGACCTATGTGCAGAACCCGCCCTACTTCAGCGGCATGACGCGCGAGGTGCCGGAGCTGACATCGATCCATAATGCCCGCGCGCTGGCCTTGCTCGGCGACAGCGTAACCACCGACCATATCTCGCCGGCTGGCAGCATCGCCAAGGATGGCCCGGCGGCGCGCTACCTGATCGAGCATGGCATTCAGCCGCGTGATTTCAATTCCTACGGTGCGCGGCGCGGCAACCACGAGGTCATGATGCGTGGCACATTCGCCAACATCCGCCTGCGCAACGCCATGGTCGCTGGGGTCGAAGGTGGCGTAACCATCCACCTGCCCGACGGCGCGCAGATGTCTATCTACGATGCCGCCATGCAGTACCAGCAGGAAAGCACGCCGCTGGTGGTGCTGGCCGGCAAGGAGTATGGCACCGGCTCGTCGCGCGACTGGGCGGCCAAGGGCACGTTTCTGCTGGGCGTGCGCGCCGTGATCGCCGAAAGCTTCGAGCGGATTCACCGCTCGAACCTGGTTGGCATGGGCGTGCTGCCGCTTGAGTTCAAAGACGGCAACGGCTGGGAGGAGTTCGGCCTGAACGGGCGTGAGGTCTTTACCATCGAGGGCGTTGAGACACTGACGCCGCGCCAAGACCTGATCGTGCGGGCGTTGCGCGAAGATGGCAGCGAGGTCAGCTTTCCGGTGCTGGCCCGCGTCGATTCAACCGTCGAGCTGGATTACTACCGTAACGGTGGCATTCTGCACTATGTGCTGCGCCAACTGGCGGCGTAGGTCGGGCGAATCACACAAGCTAACGTAAGGCCCTACTAAGCAATGGGTGAATGAACTGATTTCCCTCACTCCAACCCTCTCCCAGCGCGGAGAGGGTTGGAGTGAGGGATCAGGACTTCTGCCCAGCGCTACAGTAGGGCCTTGTGCTAGTTCAAAATCAGATTGGAAAGGCCAACTATTGCGCGCATAGATTTTGCTAGCGTAGCAAGGAGCAGTGTCGCGCAACGATACGACGAGCACACATCTTGTAGGGGGTTTTTAT
>JACMIM010000032.1 GCA_014381165.1 Roseiflexaceae bacterium | reverse complement strand
TCGTAGTTGCGGAAGTCGGACAGATTGAGCTGCGAGACATACATAATGCCCAGTGTAGCAACTCATGCGCCAGGGCGCAACCGGCGGCGGGCGGCGGCGGGGCAAACCTCTTATTCGCCCGTGCAATGTGCCAATGCGCCGCGCTGAGGGCGAACACGAGGTTCGCCCCTACGTACAACGTAAATCGATGTCGCGCGGCGTAGGGGCGAATCTCGTATTCGCCCATCTACCTGCCCAATACGCCCATCTACCTGCCCAACGCATCGCGAAAAAAGATCAGCGTGCGCTCGGCGTAGCGATTGTAATCGGTTCCCTTGAGCGCATGGCCAGCGCCTTTATACAGGAATAGTTTGACAGAAACATCCTCACCGCGCAGTGTTTCGGCGATCTGCGTGCTGGCGGAGGCGTCGACAGTGGTGTCGGCCGTGCCGTGGTGGAGTTGCACCGGCGCGCTGACCGCGTCAAGATAGCTGATCGGCGACATGCGTGCATAGGCCGCAGGGTTCTGCTGGGGCGTGAACGGCCAGGTGTCGGTGCCAGGCCTACCGCCGCTGTTGCGGGCACGCCGTGCGTAATCGGCGGCGAGATCAGCCGGTGCAGGCGCGTACAGCACAGCGGCGGCAATCTGATCGGAGATCGTAAGCGCCGCCAGCGTGACCGAGGCACCACGGCTGTGGCCCCACATGCCGATCTTCCCCGGTTTTGCTTGCGGCAGCTTCTGTGCTAGCGGAATCAGCCCAAGTACATCGGCGTAGAACCCGGTGTAGAACGAGTTCGGGCCATCATCGCCGCCGCCATAGCCGCGAAAATCGGGCGCGACCACCAGAAAGCCATTGCGCGCCATCAGGTCGGAGAACGCGCGGCTATCCATCCCCGGCTGGTAGATTTCGCGCGAAATGGTGCCGCGGTTGGCGATGATCAGCGGAAACGGCCCTTTGCCATCGGGAATATGCACTAACCCTGTCAGCTTCAGCCCGTCGACCGGGTAGCTGATGCGGTACGAGGTGTAGCCCGCGCCACGCTGCCAGAGTCCGCCGATTGTGATTTCACCCTGATTCTTTTGATACTGACGCTCGCGCAGGTCGGGAATCGTAAGGCCAGCCGCCGGATCGGGCGTTGGGGCAGGTGTCGGCTGAACCTGTGTTTGGGGCGCGGCGCTACTCGGCCTGATTAGCAGCGGGCCGCAGGTGGCGGCGACAAGCAACAGTATAATTGATACGCGCATTGCGATCTCCTAATAACATACTTACGGGTGCGACGTATGGTTTTGCGCGCACCAGGCGCAGGCGGGTTGAAACCCGCTGCTGGGGGACGAAACGCGCTGAAGCGCGTTGGACATGGTTGAACGCGCTTCAGCGTGTTTTGACGTATCAGACGCCGGATTCATCCGGTGGCCGCGGTAGCGGCGCAAAACGTTACGACACACTCCATGCTGAAGCGCCGGGCTATTGGGCTTGGCATCTACATAGTAGTTTGCCCTCGGGCACCAGACCTAATTCGCCCGGCGCTTCAGCGCCGGGAATGCGGAATCACACGCGCTCCAGCTCTAGCGCCTGAAGCATCGCCACATCGCCGCAGCCACTACAGAACATGGCGATGCGCAGTTCGGCGATAAAGCTCTGCAACAGATCGACCAGCGCCGCGCTGCCATGCTCGCGGTTGGCGGCGGCCAGCGCGGGCTTGGCCGTGCCCACCAGGTTCGCACCGAGCGCCATGGCTTTGGCCACATCGACGCCATTCCTCACGCCGCCAGAGCCGATCAGCGGCGTGTTGGGCAGCACGGCGCGCACCTGCCGAATCGCCTCGCTGGTTGGCAATCCCCATCCGGCGAATGCGCCTGCCACCCGTGCGCCGGCGTCGGTCTGCTGGCGAAAGCGCTCGACCTCGCTCCAACTGGTGCCGCCGGCCCCCGCCACATCGATGCCCCACACGCCGGCCTCGATCAGCCGCCGCGCCGTCTTCGGCCCGATGCCATTGCCGACCTCTTTGGCGATCACCGGCACATGAAGTCGGCGGCAGACTTCTTCGATCTTGGCGAGCAGGTTCTTGAAGTTGGTGTTGCCCTCCGGCATCACCGCTTCCTGCAGCACGTTGAGGTGCAGAATCAGTGCGTCGGCCTCGATCATCTCCACAGCGCGCTGGCATTCGTCTACACCATAGCCATAATTGAGCTGGACTGCGCCAAGGTTGGCCAGCAACGGGATGCGCGGTGCGAGCTTGCGCACCTGGTAAGTAAAGGCGACTCTGGCATCGCGGATGGCTGCGCGCTGCGAGCCTACGCCCATTGGCAAGCCGAGCTGATTGGCGGCTTCGGCGATCGTGGCATTGATCCGGGCGACATCCGCTGCGCCACCTGTCATCGAGCTGATCAACAGCGGGGCCGTGATCTTCTTGCCAAGAAACGTTGTTGTGGTATCGATTTCTGCCAGGTCAAGCTCAGGCAATGCCTCGTGCGGCAGCCTGTAGGCCGCAAAGCCACTCAGCACGCCCTTGGCCTGCACATCTTCATTCAGAACAATACGCACATGGTCGAGCTTGCGGCTGCCGGTTTCTTCGTTGTGATCAGTCATAATCCTAGTTACGCCTACGTTGAGCGCGTTGTAACACGTCAGTACCGCACAATTTTGAGCTGTTTCTCAGATTCCATGTGCATAACTCTAGTACGAGTACAGTATAATGTTTAGATGTATCATTCGTCTATGCACCACGTAATACCGCATATGCAAAAGGAGCAGATACCCCATGGCGAAGACTTTTAACACCAAGGATCCGCGCCCGGCTGGGCCAAACATCGGCGCGATCATCGCAGCGCTGGTCGTCGTCGGCGTGTTCGTGGCGCTTGGCTTTGCGCTCGCGAACTCCGGCGCGCAGACTGCCGCGACCGACGCGCTGCCGACCGCCGCAAGCATGGCAACGCCTGTCGCCGCCGCTCCTGAGGCCCCTGCTGTCGTGCCGACAAGCAATCGCCGCCCACTGCCAGCGGAAACAGAAGTCGCGCCGGAGGTTGCCGCCCGCAACGAGAAGTACACCGCCGCGCCGCCGATGGCCATCGATGTAAACAAGACCTACACGGCGACAATCACCACCCCAGGGGGCGATGTGCAGGTCAAGCTGCTGCCCGAGATCGCGCCCGAAACGGTCAATAACTTTGTGTTTCTGGCCCGCGAGGGCTTCTACGACGGCACGACCTGGCACCGCGTGCTGGAGGGCTTTATGGCCCAGGGCGGCGACCCGACCGGTACCGGCACCGGCGGCCCCGGCTATAGCATCGTGGGCGAAGTCGAGAACAACCCGGCCTTCGACAAACCCGGCCTGCTGGCCATGGCCAACAGCGGCTCGCCCGATACCGCCGGCTCACAGTTCTTTATCACCACGGCCCCCGCAACCTATCTGAATGGCGGCTACACCGTCTTTGGCGAGGTCACCAGTGGCCAGGAGCTGATCGATGCAATTCCGCTGCGCGACCCACAGACTGGCCCGACCACGCTGGGTGAGCAGCTGACCAAGGTGACAATCAGCGAGCAGTAGCCTTTATAGCAAAGAGCAGTGACATTGATCCGCTCCCGCACCCTCACCCTCGCCCTTTCCCGTGCGCGGGAGAGGGGATCTGGCCCCCTCTCCCGGCGGGAGAGGGCTGGGGTGAGGGGATCAGTAGTTCAGCTCTCCGCTATAGACGAGATCGCTCCGGCACGCATAGATACGTGCGCGCATGCGCAGTCGTTCGCCGTCAATCAGGCCCTCCAGGACACAGAGGGTCGCGTTGAGCCAGCGATATGCCTCGGCCTCGGCCTCAAACAGCACACTGAGCAACTGTTTGCCTTGCTCCTGCTCAAAGAC